>JBAXFO010000828.1:0-2607 GCA_037139885.1 Planctomycetota bacterium | reverse complement strand
GATCTGCCGCATCTCGATGCGCGTGTGGAATTCGCGGGCCAGATCGCGCACCAGATCGCGGAAATCGACCCGCTTTTCGGCGACGAAAAAGAAAACCACGCGTTCGCCGCCGAAGAGCCATTCGACGTCGATGACATCCATCTGCAAATTGCGTTCGCGGACGCACGCCTTGCATTTGTCGAAGGCGAGTTCTTCTTTTTGATGCAGGCGCTCGATCTCGGCGCGATCTTCGGCCGTTTGCGGGCGGACGATTTGCCCCTTGGTCGGCTCTTGCAAAAGTTGCAGCGCCTGGGGGCTGGAAAGGCACAGAACCTCGGCCGCCTCGAGGCCCCGCTCGGTGCGGATAATGACGTTTTGGCCACGGGCATAAGTCGCTGAACCTTCGGGCGTGAACTCGCCGAGAAAGCGGATGACGCCATGGCGCGCGATGTACGTAGGCATGTTGGAATTGTAACGAATCGCACCGTCATTCACCATTCAAAAGCCGTGCAAAGTGTATTCCCGTAGGGTGGGTTGAGCGGAGCGAAGCCCACCGAAAGGTTGGACGCTTCCCCCCATTCTGTGATGACCTCGCATTTTCGAACCTTTTGGTGGGCTTCGCTCCGCTCAACCCACCCTACGGGTTTTGACGGGGCGGCGAATTCTCACTTTCACCTTGAAAACGCCGACAGCTTCCGCGAAGCTGAAGTTTGTCAAAACTCCCGCCTCTTTCCTCCGGTCTCCTCTAGAATGAGGATGTCTGGATGGTCTGTGAGCTTTTTCCATTTAAGGGATGTCATTCGTGCGTCGCGCGGTCTTTTTTACGTTGTCTCTTTTCGCCGGCGCCGGTTGCACCGATCAGGGCCCGGATATCAAGCGTTACCAGGCGCCGCGCGTCGAAGCCGCGGCTCCTCGGCCCGAAAAGAAGGTCGCAGCCGGGGCCAAAACCGACCGCATGCTGGCCGTGCTCGTGACGGAGAAAGACAGCACCTGGTCGTTCCGCCTGCTCGGCCCCCTGGATGCTGTGGCGGCTCATGAACCGAAGTTTCTCGAGTTCCTGAAATCGGTGAAGTTCGGCGACGATCCCCCCTTGAAATGGACCGAACCCGAGGGTTGGAAACAAGTCCCCGGCCCGGCGATTCGCTTCGCCACGTTGAAGACCGGCCCCGACCCCAAGGATCTGGAAATGACCATCGTCGCCCTGCCCAAAACGGGGGGCGCGATTCTGCCGAACGTCAATCGCTGGCTGGGGCAGCTCGAGCAAGCCCCGGTCACGGAAAAGGGACTGGCCGACATCACCCGCCCCATCGAGATCGATGGCCGCAAGGGAACGCTGGTCGACATTCAGGGCCAGGTCGGCGACAAGGGCATGATGCCGCCGATGAAAAAAGCCCCGGCCATCCCCAAACGCACCGAGCCGGAGAAGCTCAAATACGACGTGCCGCAGGGCTGGGAAAAGGTCGCCCCGAAGAATCAGCTTATCAGCGATCAGTTCAACATCCAGGACGGCAAGGACAAAGCCGAGGCGACCATCGTCGTTCTGCCGGGCGGAGCCGGCGGCGAACTGGCGAACATTCAGCGCTGGCGCGATCAGGTCAAGCTCCCCCCGGCCGCGGATGTCGAAGAACTCCTTATGGACTTTCAGAAGATCGACACCGGCGTCGGCAAGGCGGGCATGGTCGATTTGATCAACCCCAAACTCGAAGGCGCCAATCGCCTCATCGGCGTCATCATCCCGACCGAAGGCTCGACGTTCTTTCTGAAGCTCATGGGCCCCAGCGAGCTGGTCGGCCGCAACAAAGCACGCCTGGAAGCCTTCGCGAAATCGCTGAAAGTCGTCCCATAGGTCTTTGATCCGCCCGTTCCCGAGTCGATGCGTCACGTTCCGTTTGAGATCTCCATCATGGATCCGTCCACCGCGATTCAACCGAGCCCCATGCCAGCGCCCCCCCCCCGGCGCCCCGGCGCCGAGTCATCGGCAAAAGTCCGCCGTCATGCGGTTGCTCGAATTCGCCGCGTCGCTCAAGGTCACCGTCTACCTCTTCGCCCTGTCGATGGTGCTCGTCTTCTTCGGCACGCTCGCGCAGGTCGAGAGCGGCATCTGGGACATCGTGCGTCTCTATTTCCGCAGCGTCATCGTCTTCATCCCGCTCAAAGTCCTCTCGTGGTACACTCTCTCGCCGAATTCTCCCCTCGCCGGCATCAGCATTCCGTTCCCCGGCGGCTGGCTGCTCGGCGGCATGCTCATGACGAACCTGCTCGCCGCCCACATCGTCCGTTTCAAACTGAAGTGGAACCGCGTCGGCATCATCATCCTGCACTTCGGCATCATCCTCATGATGCTCGGCGAATTCTTCACCGGCATGTACGCCATCGAAAGCACCATGCTCATCCGCGAAGGCGAGAAGGTTAATTTCGTGCAGGACAATCGCACGCCCGAACTCGCCGTCGTCGACGCCACCGATCCGCAGCGCAAGACCGACGACATCGTGGCCATCTACCTCCCCGCGCTGAAGCCCGGCAAGATCAACAGCGCGGATCTGCCGTTCGACATCGAACTTCTCGAATATCACGCGAACACGAAAATCGTGCGTGCGAAAGCGGGCGACGACCGCACCGTCGCCGACC
>JBAXFO010000827.1:0-2609 GCA_037139885.1 Planctomycetota bacterium | reverse complement strand
AGTTGTGTGTAAATGACAGGTTGAGCCAGCAGGCGAAGCCCACCGAAAGGTTTGAATCAACACCCAACTCGAATCGCGAAATGGGGAAAGCGTTTGCGTCTTTTGGTGGGCTTCGCCTGCTGGCTCAACCCACCCTACAAATTAACCTACGAATCAAAAAATCGCGATGAAGCAACCTTGCTCCATCGCGACTCCTCAGGTTATGGTCGAAACTCACGAGGGCAAGTTGAGACGGCTTCCTGCCTGGCAAGTAAGGGTTTGACCACCCCTTGGCAACATCTTCGATATCGGCGGGTCGCTGCCGCCAACTTGACAAAAAATGTCGTCCGCATGAAGAGAACCCTCGTTCGTCCCCTTACCGCTCGGCGTCGGCTCGATCCCAGAAGCGGAGTTTGCGGCACATCGTCATAAACGCGGCCGCATCCTTGGCGGCATCCAGCGTCATAAACCCATCATCGATCGCGTCGGCGCCGATGGCTTTTTCCAGCAAGGGAAGAGCGGCTTCGACATAGGCGACGAATTTGCGGTGCGCCGTGGCGTCGGCCAAGAAATCGCGTGCGGCCGGCAGCGTCGCCAGCAGCGCCGCCCCCTCTTCGGAGCAGAGAACGGCGACGGCGTCGAAGACAACCGAAGGGCCGCCTTCGAGCTTTTCGTCGGCGGGATGCGAAACGCCATCGCTGTCCTCGACGCCGCCCACTTCCGGAGCAATGAGTTTCAACATCGCGCCTTCCGCGGTCACGGCCTTTCGCAGAGCCGCAAGGAGTTTTGCGTCGACGCCATCGGTGACGAGGGCCCCCACCTTACGGCCGGCGAAACTCGCGGGTCCGTTTTTGATGATGCTGAGGGCGTCGGAAGGCTTTAAGTCGTGCCGCGTCGGAAGGGCGGCGATCGCGGGTTCGGGCATCGCGCCCAGACGCAACCCCTTGGCGACCGTCGCGGCCAATCCCTTGTCGATGTTGAGAAGATGCGACACCATGCGTGCGCGGATAGCCGGTTCTTCGACTTTGCTCAATTCAAAAGTCAGCGCATTGGCGATGTGCGTTTGCTCGATCGGCAGCTGGCTGATATAGAACTGTCGAGCCTGGCTATAGTGGTCGGCAAACGTCTCCGAGCGCACGCGTTGTTTCGCCCCGCTCTCTTCCGCAGGGAACGACGTGAAGCCTTTCGCGGGGGACTCGCGCGGGCCGCCGAGCGCGCCGCGTGAGTTCGGCTCGTAGTTGGTTCGTCCCACGGGATTGTGCATCGCCATGTGCCCGTCTTGTTGAAAATTCGCCAGGGGGCTCTTCGGGGCGTTGATGGGCAGATGGGTGAAGTTCGGGCCGCCGAGGCGTTTGATCTGCGTATCGAGGTACGAAAAGTTGCGGCCCTGCAAAAGCGGATCGTTGGTGAAGTCGATGCCGGGCACGATGTTCTGAGTGCAGAAAGCGACTTGCTCGGTCTCGGCGAAGAAATTGTCGACGCGGCGATCAAGCGCCATCCGGCCCACGATCCGGATCGGCACCTCTTCCTCGGGGATGAGCTTGGTGGCGTCGAGCACGTCGAACGCGAAGGCGTCGGCGAAATCGTCGTCGAACAATTGCACGCCCAATTCCCACTCGGGAAAGTCGCCCGCTTCGATGGCGGTCCAGAGATCGCGGCGATGAAAATCGGGATCGGCGCCGTTGATTTTCACGGCCTCGTTCCACACCACCGACTGTAACCCCAGCTTCGGCTTCCAGTGGAACTTGACGAACGTCGATTTGCCCGCGGCATTGACGAAGCGGAACGTGTGGACGCCGAAGCCCTCCATAAACCGGAACGATCGCGGAATCGTGCGATCGGACATGATCCACATGACCATGTGCATGCTTTCGGGAGTCAGGGAGATGAAGTCCCAGAAATTATCGTGGGCGGTCTGGGCCTGCGGAAAGCCGCGGTCAGGCTCCGCCTTGGCGGCATGAATGAGATCGGGGAACTTGATCGCGTCCTGGATGAAAAACACGGGAATGTTATTGCCGACCAGATCCCAGTTGCCTTCCTTCGTGTAAATCTTGACGGCGAATCCTCGGACATCGCGCGCCAGGTCGGCCGAGCCTTTGCTGCCGGCGACGGTGGAAAAGCGAACGAACACCGGCGTCTTCTCGCCGGGCCGCTGAAAAACGTCGGCCCGCGTCACATCCGCCAACGACTCATAAAGCTCGAAGAAACCATGAGCGCCGAACCCGCGCGCGTGGACGACCCGTTCGGGAATCCGCTCGTGATCGAAATGGAAGATCTTTTCGCGAAGGTGGAAATCGTCGAGCGTCACTGGACCGCGGGGGCCGACCTTGAGCGAGTTCTGATCGTCGGCGACGGGAATCCCCTGCTGGGTTGTGAGCGCTGGAATGCCTTTTCCCGCGATCTGGTGCACCTCTCCGCCGGAGCCGACCGTGGCGTGTGCGTCGCCGGAAAGGGGGGAGTCGTGCTGGGGTTCGGTGGTCGATCGCTTTTTCGCCATGTTGCATCTCTCTTTTAGGGAAGTCTGGGGGGAATGATCCGAAGCTCGCGACGCTGCCGATTCATCGGGCGGTCAACGACGTTCTGCATTTTTCATGCCGCCGCTTCGTCGCTGACATAGGATTGTTGACGAG
>JBAXFO010000826.1:0-2611 GCA_037139885.1 Planctomycetota bacterium | reverse complement strand
TTACGAATGACAGAAAGCAAGAGTGAGTAGTACAGAGAGTTTACCGAGACAATTGGCGATTTCGGCATCGTTTTCTGCTCGAAATATCGTCGTCTATCGGCGCTTCTCTGTGCTCTCTGTGTCTCTGTGGTTCAAAATGCTTAGGGACAAAGAAGTCTCGACTCTATCGTCCCCGACACAGTCGCAGAGCAAAAGAAGGCCAGGCGCCGAAATCTTGGCATTCGGAGAGCGCACCATAGGGCTTTACCGAAAATCTCTCGCGAAATCGAAAATCATGCGGCTTTGATCTTGACCCGAAACGGCGTTTTGAAGACCTTTGTCGGACCGACCTGTGATTTCTTTCCCGACCAAGGAGGGTCTCCCCCATGTTCTATCAAACCGAAGCCAAACCCCAGTGCTGGCGAGCCGTGGCCGTGTTCGATGATCGGCCGGAACAACTCATTTACTTGCACCGCTCCTCGACCCAGGTGCGGGCCGGCTATCGCCAGGCGTTCCTCGAATTGTTCGACCTGGAAGAACGCGAACACATCACCGGCGTCACCCTGCAACGCTGGAACGGCGCTCCCGACGCCGGCCAGTGGATGAATCAGACCAGCCTGCAACTCCCCGTCGCGACCAGCGCCGAACTCGTCCACGCCGCCTAACGCTCTTCGCCCACGACCCGACTCAAAGCCCTGGGAGGAGGAACTCCGAATCCCAGGGATAACGCGTCCGACCCAAGACTTACCAAACCCCGGAATGCGAGACGCTTCCTCCCCGGGTTTGGAAAGTCCGCGCGATGCCCCTCTCTTCTTTTTGCCTCTCCCCTCGCGTATAATTGCTACTTGATTCCAGAGCCCAAGGGCATCTTGGAATTGTCCCGGCGTTTGCAGTGCAGGGAGGGCGCGGGCCACGGGTGGTCTCGACGGTTCCGATTCGCCTCGAGTAACCTTAACTATGTTTGCCGCGGTGTCGGTCTTCCTCGATTTCAACCTCCCCAACGCCACAACGTGGTTCTACTTTTCGTTTCTGCTCTCCGTCGCCATCTTTTTCAAATTCGGCCGGCTCTTCAGCATTCGCAATATCGACGTGATCGGCCTGTTCTTGCTTGTGCCCGGGATCATGATCATCCAATCGTCCCCAGCGCCGACAACGCCCGCGCCGGCGTTTCATGCGGCCGAACTCGTCGCGCAGAGCGGCCTGGGCGGCATGCCAGCGGTCGTCGGAGCGGTTAAAGTCTACGCCATCGAACGTCAGGCGACGGCCGACGATCTGCAATGGTTGCGCGTCGGCTACCTGTGGCTGCTCATTGGTTCGCTGCTGTTCTTCATCCGCTGTTTGTTCGACCTCGCCCTGGTGCAACGGCCGATTCTCGAACCCAATCTCACCTTCGGCGGCCTCGGCTGGTTCGGCCTGGCCTTGATCGTTTGCCTCACCGCCGTCGCGTTTCGCTCCGACGACCGCACGACCACCGCACGGCAGAACAATGGCCTCATTCAGCGGCATGTCGGGCCCGAGAGCGCGGCCGTCAGCGAGGCGCGACGGCTGGCGAAATTGACGCCGTTCGAGATGCGCGCCTTCGCCGTCGTCGGCCAACTGGCGGTGGTGCTCGGGCTGATGGTGCTCGGTCGGCTGCACTTTCACGACGCCTCGGCGGGCATCGCGGCGGCGGTCTTTTACTTGCTCCTGCCCTACACCGCGAGCTTCGTCAGCCAGGTCGAACACGTCTGGCCGATGGCGATTATCGTCTGGGCTCTCGTTGCGTATCGGTGGCCTTCCGTATCGGGATTGTTACTCGGCCTGGCGGCGGGGCCCTTCTACTACCCGGCTCTGCTGCTCCCGTTGATGGTGAGTTTTTACTGGGGCCGCGGCGCGGTGCGGTTCGCGTTTTTCTTTCTGCTCGGCATGACGGCCGTGATGGGAGGAGTGGCGCTGGAATATCACCTGAGGGGCGAATTGCACGAAAGCGTGCGGCGTGCGTTTGAGTTGGCGTCGTGGCAGCCCTGGAAAACGCCCCCGGCGGATCTCGAAGGCTTCTGGACGGGAGTGCACGCGGCTTATCGCATTCCGGTTTTCATCGCGTATGCGGCTTTCGTGATCGCGACCGCATTTTGGCCCGCGCCCAAAACCTTGGGACATGTGCTCGCTTTGGCGTCGGCGATTTTGATCGGCACCCAATTATGGTACGCCGACCAGGGAGGCATTTATGTGCTCTGGTATCTGCCCCTCATGCTGCTCATGGTGTTTCGACCGAACCTCGAGGACCGCCGCCCGCCCCGAATCGTGCCGGAAAGCGACTGGCTTTATCGGTTCCGGGCGCTGATCGCTCGGCCCTTTCGGCGTTGGCTGCGCGCGCCGGAACTGACGAACGTCTCGTGATTGAACCGCCAAGACGCCAAGTACGCCAAGAAACGCGAAGATGGATCCCTGAAATCTTGCAAACGACGAAGTTCTTCCCACCATCCCGCTCCCTTATTCACCGATCGCGGTACGGCGCCGGCGATCGTCTCAGGAAACTCTTGGCGTCCTTGGCGTCTTGGCGGTTCAAATCGCATTTTCAGATCGTGGTTTAAGAAGTTGAACCGCCAAGACGCCAAGTACGCCAAGAAACGCGAAGATGGATCCCTGAAAT
>JBAXFO010000825.1:0-2613 GCA_037139885.1 Planctomycetota bacterium | reverse complement strand
GTTGGCGACGACGCTCCATTCTCGGCGATCGATGAGGGTAAGGGCGGATTGTCCGGTGTGGACGAACGCCCCGGGCCGCAGTTGCAGGTCGGTGATGATGCCGTCGCACGGCGCCGTGACGCGGGCGAACTCGAGATTGAGCTTCGCCTCCGCGAGTTGCGCCTTCACCTGGGCGAGGAGGGCATGCTCGGAACCGATGCGGGCGTCGAGGGCCTCGTTGGCGAGCTTCACGCGCTGCACGCCTCGTTCGAGCGCCGCCTGGCTGGCCTTGTGTTTCTGCACGGCGTCGAGATACTTGCGTTCCGTCGTCGACGAGTTCTTGAAGATTTCCGTTTCCTGGCGATGGACCGTTTGGGCGAAGTCGGCCTCCGCCTGTAAGCGTTCGAGATCCGCCTTCGCCACGGCCAGTTCCGTCCCGAGCTGCGTCACCTGATGGGCGGTTTCGACGAGCTTCGCCTCCAGGAACGCGACGCGATGCTGAAAAGGCCTCGGATCGATTTCAAACAGGATCGCCCCCGCCGAGACCTCTTGCCCTTCGCGTACCGCCACGGCGACCACCTGCCCGCTCACCTGCGGCGCGATCTGCACGACGAACGCCTGGACATACGCATCGGTCGTATAGGGCGTATAGCGGTCGGCCGCGGCGAAGTAGAGCGCGAGAGCCACGACGAGACCGATCAGGAAAAGCACCCAGAAGCGAAACGAGGCGACGAGACCGCGCAGCAGTCGCCCCGGCGCCGCCAGGACGGTCCCGAGGCCGCGAAACCTGTTGATGAAGGTCGATGTCATTCGGGACATGGCCGAGTCCCCCGTTTTGCCGCGCGTGAGGAAAACAATTGCCGCACCGTGCGCGGCGGCTCAACATGATGTACGCTGCCGCCGGGGGGCGATCAAGGAGCCGAGCCGAGCGACAGAGCAGGCGGATTGCCGATGGCGTAATCGAGCCGCGCCAGAGCGATCAAGTAATCGTACGTAGCCACCTGGAAACGTTGCCGGGCCCGGGTCGATGTCGATTCCGCGTCGGCGATGTCGGTCGGCGTGGCGTTGCCGTTGCGATAGCGTGTGCGGACGAGGCGGAGATTCTCCTCCGCCTCGGCGACCGCGGGCCGGGCCAATTGAATGCGGGCTCGAGCCGCCCCCGCGCTGCGGAAGGCGAGCGTGACTTCGAGCGAGATCTGATCGAGCAGGGCCTGGGCGCTGGCCGTCGCTTCGGCGATCTCGGCATCGGCGCTGCGAAGCTCGCCGAGCCGCTGCCCGCCACGATAGAGCGGTTGATCCAGATGCAGCG
The DNA here is from genome assembly GCA_037139885.1 of Planctomycetota bacterium. Taxonomy (GTDB): domain Bacteria; phylum Planctomycetota; class Planctomycetia; order Gemmatales; family Gemmataceae; genus JAIEPT01. Next base: position 1,325 of record JBAXFO010000825.1, on the reverse strand, counting down.
CGACGCCTTCCTGATAGCCATCGAGAATATTGCGGCCATCGACATAGCCGACCGAGCCGCGTACGTAAATCTTCGGCTTGAAGTCGGCGGCCGCCGCATCGCGTCCAAAGCGCGCCGCCGCCACCGCTTCCTGGGCGATCGCGACCTCGGGCCGCTGCCGGGCCGCGATTTCAAGACTCTGGCTCAATGTGTTCGTAAGGGGCGGTTCGCTTTTGGGATCGACCAACTTGAGCGGCAGAGCCGCATTGCGGCCGAGAACGTTGTTGAGCCGGGCCAGAGCCGCCAACTCCGCCTCGCGCGCCAAAATCCACGCCTCGCGCACCTCCGACGCCTGCACCTCCGCTCGCAAGACATCGTCGCGGTCCGCCACGCCCGCGGCCCGCCTGACCCGGCTGTCTTTGAGCGTCGAATCCGCTGCGCGAATCGCCTCTTCCTGAACCGTCTTGAGGGCTGCGGTCAATAATCCTTGCAGCAAACCCGCCGCGGCGTCGAACGCCACCGTTTCGCGAGCTCTCGTGTAGAGGAGTTCCGCGATGCGCTCACGGGTTAGAGCCTGCCGATAGCGTCCTGAGGTACGTCCGAAATCGTAGATCATCCACTGCACTTGCAATTCAGTTTGAATGAAATCGTGCATGGAGTCGCCGAGACCGACGATGCCCCCCGCCGGCCCAGGAGGACCGGGACTCAAGTTGCCGCTGACGGTTCCGATGCGATTGGTCAGCCCCACTTCGGGAAGAAACGGCGCGAAGGCCACTTGTTCGCCGCCGCGTGCTTTTTCGATGCCGGCCCGGGCTTTGCGCAGGCGCGGATTGCCCTGGAGGGCGATTTCGATGGCGTCGGCGAGGGAAAGGTGCAGCGTGTTCGGCGGTTCGTCGGCGCCTCGTTCCCAGGAATCGGTCGGGGCCGGTTCCGCGGCCGCGAAGAGGAGGCGGACGCTGTTGTCTTCGGTGGGAACCGGATCTTGGGCGATTTTCCACGGGGAGGGCCGGGCAAGATGTTCACAGCCCGCAAGAGCGAGCGACGAGAGAAGGCATGTCGTCCCGAGAGTTCGGGCGAAGCGGCGCGGCCAAATCCGAGCCTCCCATGCCACGGCCACAAGCATCCCCCGTTAAAATGGCGAACCTTGGCGACCCGCGCGCGATCCGCGGGACGCCGACCGGCGCGCATCGCCGGATATTCTGAATGATCGACAAACTCACCCCAATTTCTTGATCGTTAGCGGCTTTGCGCAGCAGAGCGCTGACAGGTCGCCGCTTAGGCAAGGCGACCTGTCAGCGCTCTGCTGCGCAAAGCCGCTAACAAACTACCGTCCGAGCGAGGAACAC
>JBAXFO010000824.1:0-2614 GCA_037139885.1 Planctomycetota bacterium | reverse complement strand
CTCGTGGGCAGGGTGAACCGTTTTCCTGAGACAATTGAAGATGGAACCGTATTGAAGTCGTGGGAATTCGAGCACGGCACGCCCGCTACGCACGAGGTTCGGGCTCCGGTCGCCCGCTGGCTCAATGCCGACGTCGGTGAGATTTACTGTCGATTGTTCGTCGACGCGAGTGTCCGGGTCAGTTTGGATATGCCGGCAAGTGCAAAGGCAATCATGTCGTGACTCGGAGGTTGGTTGCGGATGCTTCTCCCCTGCGTTTGAACAGGATCCAACAATGTGGCCGTTTTCGCGAAATGGCAAACAGCAGCTTGCTTGCCCGAATTGCCAGGAAAAGTTCTTCGCGAAGGACGTTGCATTCCTCTGTCCCGAGCGTCAATGCCGGGCGACGACCCGGCCGCTGCCCGGTCAGACCGATCAATGGCGGGGGAAGCCTTTATTTCGGCCGGCGCGTTACGCGTACTCCGTTCCATGTCCTTTCAGTTCCCACCACGCCTACATCAAGATTTGTCCCCGTTGCTGGCGCCAGCTTCCAATCCCGACCGGGCAGAGTTCGACCATAGGCATCTTGGGTTCGTCGTATTCCGGCAAAACCTGTTTCATCACCTCGCTGATCCGCCAGGTCCGCCTGGAGCTTTCCGCTGAATCTTCGCTAGGGATGGCATTGGAATGGGACGACGACGCGAGCAAAGCATACTTCGCTGCGCAAGAGACCGCGATTTTCAATCGATGTCGAGTGCCCGAAACAACGCAGCGCGTTCTTTCGGCTCCCATCGCGTCCATGCATTTGACGCTTCGTTTTCCGATTCGCCGGCGCTGGCGGCGTCTCACGCGGGGAGCCGACGGCACGACATCATTGGTCTTCTTCGACCCGTCCGGCGAGGACTTCAAAACACTCCGCGATCTTTATTGCCTTAACTATTTTGGCAACGCGGAGTCGATCATTCTCATAGTCGATCCGTTTGGCTCTGAAGAATTTCAAAAAAACTTGCCGGCGGCCAAGAGAATCGACCATCTTCTTAGCCCGGCCGAATGCCTGCGCACTTTCGTAACGGCCATGCGCCGCGAGATGAATCGGCCGCTCGGCAAACTTCCCAAGAATCTCGCCGTGGTCCTCAACAAGTGCGACGAACCGGGCATGCTGGACCCCGATGCCGAGGAATATCGCGACCGCTTTCCTCCGCAGGGCCGGCGTTACGATGTGCCGTTGGCAAAAAAGCTGAGCGCCACCGTCGCGCAATACATGGAGCGGGAATTGAAGCTGGGTGAAGTCGTAGCGCTTGCCCGGCAGAACTTTCGCGAGGCATCGTTCTTCACCGTCTCCGCGCTCGGCGAATCGGCAAAGTTGGCCAAGGACGAGAAGGGCAAATCTTACCTCAAATTGGAAAACCCGAAACCGCGCCGGGTGGAAGAACCGTTGCTCTGGATTTTGCATCGATGGGGATATATCTGAAGGATCGTTGGCGCACGGAAAGGCCCTAATGCACACGATGATCGTCGAGCAGCACTGGTATTCGTCGGTCCCAGTCGGCCTTAGTTCGACCCGCGGCTTCCAGACTGTTGCCTGTTCGGAAGGTTTGGGGGACGAATCCCGGCTGGAGCGGCATTGCGCGTACGTTCGACCCAGCGGTCAATCAGACGGCCCCGTCAACTGGGGATGGTTCGACCTCGGCGACGATCGCGCGTGCATCCATCGCATCGCCTACTCCGGTACGGACGAACTGGGCCGTCCCGGGAATTTCATGGCTCACAACCTCGTCGTCCGTCAGGACGATCTCCGCGCCATCGGGCATGATGTTCCCAGTCTGATCCATTGGGTGCGACACAGCAGTCCGCAGCAATATCCGACCGCCGACGGCGGTCGAGACGGCTTCGTGCGCGACTTCGAACAACTCTATGCACGCTTCGGCCAGGAGCGGCAGGCACTTCGATCTGTCCCGACTCTGGAGGTCCCCATTGATGAAGTCCGCCAACTGCGCGAACGTGCGCGAAGCGATTGGCAAGCGATTCTCCAGCGGCAACTCGACCATCGATCCAATGCACTTGGATTGTCAGCCATTCTGCAAGCTCGACTTTGCGAGTCCAAATATCGACGGCCAATCCTGATTGTCGGTGACAACAGTCAGGCACAGGACGCTGAGTTGGAATTGCAATTCATCGAGATCCTCTTTCTTCTGCTACCGCCTCGCTGCTGGGCCGATTTCACATTCGCGACGTACGAGCACGATCCGCGCTCAATCGCTTTCCCCCATGGTCCGTCCACCGGTCCTCATCGCCGGCGCAGTCTTGCTTTCACAACTTCTCTCAACGATTTCGGGATCTCTGGGGTGGAGCCGAGCAATTCCGTGTGGTTTGTCGCGCTGCAAAATCATGAAGATATCCTACCGCCAAACTCGGCTCTCGCGAACAGTTGGCGCGGCTGGCTCGAACAGAGAGATTTCGCCGCCATCGAGAAATACCAAAACCTGGTTGCGCAGTTCCAGTTTCCCGACGAATGGGCCGGATTGGACACCCCTCGTCAACTCCTCGACTTCGATCGCCGGCCAACCGGCCGCCCCGACTATGACTTGTTCTGTCGCTCAATCAACTATCTTCGGCCCAATTCGCCGCTTGAGTC
>JBAXFO010000823.1:0-2615 GCA_037139885.1 Planctomycetota bacterium | reverse complement strand
ACCCTCGCTCACGCGTCGGGCTACCTCAGCCGAATCGAGCTCACTTATTTAGCGCTCGGGCCTTGTCACCGTCAGCAGAAAGTTCGGGTTGAGCGCTTCGAAGCGGAGGGTTTCGAGTTGTTCGGTGCCGCGGGAGATGTTGATGAGGTGGGCCTGGACGGGGGAGGCGAGGATTTTTAAGGTCGAATAGGTGGTGTTGAGGCCTTCGAGGGTGGCGACGTTGACGACCATGCGGCCGCCCGGGCGCAGGGCGTGATAGGCGGCTTCGAGGAGGCGAGTCGATTCTTTGCCGGAGCCGCCGACAAAGATGCCGTCGGGGGCGGGCAGGCCGGCGAACACGGCCGGGGCGGTGCCGTGAATGGCGGCCAGATTGCGCAGACCGAACGTTTCGGCGTTGGCGACGATGAGGTGGTAGTCGGCGACATCCTGTTCGATGGCGTACACCTTACCCGAAGACGCGAGTTGAGCCGCCTCGATGGCGACCGAACCCGACCCGGCGCCGATATCCCAGATCACGCTGGCGGGTTGCACGTCGAGTTGGGCGAGGGCGATGGCGCGCACCTCGGCCTGGGTGATGAGCTCGCTCTTGGGTTGGCTTTGGGCGAAGACATCGTCGGGATTGCCGAAACGGCGAAAGCGGCTGGCCAGGCGCTGTTGGTCGGGCCGGCCCGGTTTGCGTTTCAAGATCATGACGTTGAGCGGGGCGAATTCGGTTTCGACGATCTCGTGCAACTCGCCCTGCGTCACGCGTTCGTCTTTGCCGCCCAGGTTTTCGCACACGTAGACGCGGAAATAATCGAGCCCCCGGGCCAGAAGCTGGCGGGCGATCGTCGGCGGGTCTTCTTCCTTGCTGGTGAAAATCCCGACGGTCTCGGCCGTGCGGATGCGATCGAGCACGCTCTCGAGCGAATGCGTCGCCAGGTTCGTGAGGAAGGCTTCCTCCCAGGTTTCTTTCACACGCGCGAAGGCGAGCTGCATGCTGCTGACGTGCGGGAGGACCTCGAAACGTTCCTTGCCGAGTTTGTCGCAGAGATAATTGGCGACGCCATAAAACAAGGGATCGCCGCTGGCGACGAGGACGATCTTGCGTTTGCCGAAAAGCCCTTCGACGGCCTTCACGGTTTCGGCGAGATCGCGGCCGATGAGTTGCCGTTGGGCGGAGATGTCGGTGAGCAGGCCGAGCGTTTGTTCCGAACCGAGGACGACCTCGGCCTGTTGGAGCAGTTCGCGCGCCTTGACCGTCAGGCCCGCTTGGCCGTCGGTGCCGACGCCGATGATGTAGATCTTGGCTGCGTCCGCCACGGTGGAATCCTCGGATTTCCCTTTGCCGAATTCGTTCCTGGGAATTGTAGGCGACGGCGCGCGTTTGGGCAGGCGATGAAACGGGCGATGCTCTCGGCGCCAATCCCGCTTGACCCGATTTTGCTGGGCGGGTATCAAACCGTCTCGTTCAAGGAGGCGGAATGCGTTATTGGCTCTTACTGCTGTTGGTTCCCGCGCTGGGCGGGTGCGCGATGGACGATGAATTCCAGGCTCCGCCGCCGCCGGCGATGTATGGAGCGCCGAATGCGTGTTCGGGAAGCGCCCGGCCGACGAGTCCGATGTACGCCGTGCCGCAAACGCAGGAACCGCCGCGCTGATCAGTCTTCGATTTCTTGCCCCGTCGCCATGCCCAGATAACTGAAATATCGCTTCTCGCTGATGAGGCGTCGGCCCACGGCGTTCTTGACAGCGCAGCGCTCTTCGTGCGTGTGCGTGCAATCGGGGAACGCACAGAGAGCGACGAACGGGCGAAACTCGGTGAAGTAGCCTTCCACTTCTTCCGACGTCGTGTTCCACAGTTCGAATTGCCGAATGCCGGGCGTATCGACGACCCAACCGCCGCCATCCAGTTTGAGCAGTTGCGACGACGTCGTCGTGTGCTTGCCCTTTTGATTGACGTCGCTGACTTCGCGGACTTGCAGGGCGAGGCCGGGTTGGATCGCATTGAGAAGCGACGATTTGCCGACGCCGCTTTGGCCGGAAAAAACGGTCTCGCGATCTTTGAGCAAACGCCGCAACGGCTCGAGCCCGGCTCCGGTGGACGCGCTGGTGAGCAACGTCGGCACGCCGAGTTGACTGTAGAAACCGACGATCGGTTGATATTCGACCGGGTCGACGAGATCGACCTTGTTCAGGCAGATGATCGGTTTGATGCCCCCCTGGGCGGCGCTGGCGATGTAGCGGTCGATCAAGTGCGGCTTCAAATCGGGCTCGACGATCGCCATCACGATGACGACTTGATCGACGTTCGCCACCAAGATATGTTCCCGATTTCGCGAGGCGCGCGTGAGAATGCCGTGGCGCGGCTCGACGCGTTCGATGAGGCCTTCGTCGTTGAGCGATTGGCGGACCCAGACGTGATCGCCTGTGGTCACCGCGTTGCGTTCGTCGGTCGCCATCGTCTTCAAAAGCCGGCGGACTTTGGCGCGGAGCAGTCGGCCATCCTTCATCTCGACGACGCAATCGAGCCCATGCACGCGCAAGACGCGGCCCGATTCGCAGGCGGAGAGATCGACGCTCGACAGGGCTCCGTCGTCGTCGACCTGGATGGTGCGTTTGCGCGACAGATCCCT
>JBAXFO010000822.1:0-2619 GCA_037139885.1 Planctomycetota bacterium | reverse complement strand
GGGCGAGCCGCCGACGATCTTGTCACGTTCGAGCGCCAGCCCCAGAAAGCGCCGCAACTCCGGTTGACCCAGCAAGGGATGCCGATGATTCGGGGCGACATACCAAACGCGCGCGGTCGGCTGCGTCGTGCGGTTCGTCGCCTCTGCGTCGATTCCGAGGACGACATCGGGCTTGATCGCTTCGAGGTCTTTGGCGTTTGTGGCGGCGAACCAGTGAATCTCGTCGAACGGAATTTTCCCGGCCAGGCGATGATGCGGGTTCTTGCGAAAGACCATGGCGGCGAGGCCGTCGATCTTCGTCGGCCCCACGACCAGGAACGGACCGCTGCCGATCGGGCGTTTGCCGAATTCGAGATCGGTGGGGGCCACGAGATCGCGCCCCTGGTACAGTTGCGGCACCACCGAAAACCCGAATAGCTCCCAGGGATCGACGAGCCCCTGTCGCAACGAAATGCGTACCTCGCCCGGCGTCGCCCCGAGTTGCGGTTGGTCGACAAGCGTGGCCCAGGCGTGGGACGCGCCGGGGTCTTGGCGGAGATGCCGCAGCGAATGACGCACGTCGTTGGCCGTCACCGGCGCGCCGTCCGACCAGACCGCCCCGGGCCGGAGCTGAAATGTGAGTTGCACGCCCTGGCCGACGGGGATCGCTTCGGCGAGAACCGGGCGATATTGCACGGCGCCATTCGCCCCGAGCGAGGGGGCGATGAGGGGCTCGAAAAGCAGATCGACCGCCTGGCGTTCGGCGTCGTTCCCAGCGCGATACGGATTGAACTGCGTCGGCATCTCGGGGCTGGCGACGCGCAAAACCGCTGGCTTTTCCCCGCCCGCCGCCAACGACGGCATGAGAATCCCAAAGAGGAGCAGGGCTTTCCGGAGCATCGACGAGACTCGTCAAGGTTTGCGGCAGGCCAACAGCGATTTGCATGGCGTCCCGAAGCGAGCAAATCTGCGATCATCTTGCGAGGGCCACGGCATCGCTCTAAAGTAATCTTATCTGCACGCAGGACGAGGAACGTTGCCATGACGCGAAAATCTCCGAAGACGGCTGTGGTCGCTTTTAAAGTGGAGGAAGAACTTGCCGAGTTTTTGAACCAACTCCCCAACAAGAGCGACTTCATCCGCAAGGCGATCGCCGCTCAGATGCAGATCGCCTGCCCCTTGTGCAAAGGCGCGGGCCAGGTCTCCCGTTGGGCTCACGACAATTACGCCAAGCTGCTGACCGAATTCGAACATCAACACTGCAATGGCTGCGGCGACGAACTCAGCATCCCCCGCGATGCCGGCGATCTGGCCGCCGAAGCGCAGTTGCGGCTCGAACAGTTCTTCAAAGGAGGGCCCCTGTATTGCGACCCCTGCTATGAAAAAGCCCCCACCTGCGACGATTGCGGCATGCACGTCGGCGCGACCGAAGCGACCGATCACGCCAAGCACGCCCACCATCATTGATCGCTTCTCCTTATTGATCGCTTCTCCTGGCAGGCTCCAACAATCTCCGCCGAGGTTTCGCAATGGATTTGTCGCAAACGCTGGTCGTCGGCGTCTCGTCGCGGGCGCTGTTCGATATGGAGGAAGCGAATGCCGTGTTCGAAGCCCAGGGTGTGGAAGCGTACGCCCGCTATCAGATGGAACACCAAGACGACATCCTGCGCCCCGGAGCCGGCTATCCGCTCATCAAGTCGATCCTCAACTTGAATCAGAAAGCTTCTGGAGGGGTACGCAAGGCGGAAGTCGTGATCATGTCGCGCAACGACCCGGCCACCAGCCTGCGCATGTTCAACAGCATCAAATATTATGGCCTCGACATCCAGCGCGCCGCCCTGGCGGGAGGTTCCTCGCTGGCGCCGTATCTGCGTGCTTTTCAGGTCAGCCTGTTTCTTTCCGCCTTCGAAGCGGATGTTCGCGAGGCTCTGAACGATGGCTTCGCCGCCGGGCTCATCGTCGGCGTCCCCCTCGATCCGATGCAACCCATCGACCCGCCGATTCGCTTCGCGTTCGACGCCGACGCCGTCTTGTTTTCCGACGAAGCCGAACGCATCTACAAAGAAAAGGGCCTGGAATCGTTCCTGCAACATGAAGCGGAGAACGCCCGCAAGCCGCTGCCGGACGGCCCGTTCGCCCCCTTGCTGCGGACGATCTCCGTCCTGCAAAGCGACCCGCATTTCGAAAAATCGCCGGTGCGCATCGCGGTGGTCACCGCGCGCAATATGCCCGCGCACGAACGCGTCATCCGCACCTTGCTCGCCTGGAACGTCCGCGTCGACGAAGCGTTCTTCATGGGCGGGGTCAGTAAAACGCGCATCCTCGAAGCCTTTCACCCGCACATTTTCTTCGACGATCAGGACGTGCATACCACCCCGGCCTCAAGCGTCGTGCCCACCGCCAAAGTCGTCAGTGCGTTGACATCGCCGCTGCCCGCGCCCGTGCGTCAGCCTTGAAACGGCGCAACAAGACAGCCGCCATCACGAGCAAGCTCGCCCCCAGCGCCGCGGGCAGCCACGGAAACGCCGGGGGAGCTAAAGGCGCCGACGCCTCGCTCCCCGCGAAATCGGTCCGCGACAAAAACGGGCCCACACAGCACGGCGGCCGCACCGCATCGAGGGGCAAGTCGGCCGCGATCGT
>JBAXFO010000821.1:0-2622 GCA_037139885.1 Planctomycetota bacterium | reverse complement strand
CGGGGAACCTCGGCCAACACCAGGATGGCATCGGTCGCGAGCATGTGTTGCCGCAACCGCTTGGCAAGTTCGGTGTCGGTCAGATTGGAATCGATCAATTCGCCGGAGTAGTCGATCATCTCAACGAGGAACGTCCGGTGATCGGGCGTCGTGAATTGAAACAGGAAACGGAACGCCTCGGACTCGTTCGGATTCGGCGGCGGCACGTCGCAGTGGCCGAGTTGCTCGATGGCGCGATCGAGCCACTTCTTGCCGAGGGTAAAGCCGTCGGCTGCGCCGGGATCGGTCGCACGGAGCGAAGCTAAGAGGTTCGGGCCGGGGCGGTCGATCCAAGTACACGCGAATTGCTTAGGATTCGCGAGCCGCTCCATCGCGAGCGCTGCCAGGATGCAGGTTTTCCCGGCGTTGCGGCGGCCGAACAGCGCGAAGCGATAGGTTTTTGTCCGGCGCGGTGTCGGGGTCGCCATAGAGGGGTCTCAATCGGAGTTTCTGGGGATCGCTCGAACTGCTCACTGGGACTTCTCATCGCCCACCGGCATCCCGCTGCCGAGATTTGACAGCCACCATGCCGAGAGGTGCTTGTTCCGCTCCAAGGCAGTGATCGCTTTTTCCGCCTTGATTTTCGCCGAGACACCTTTCAAGTAGTTCTGGGCGAGATGGCAGGCGAGTTTTCCAATCTCGAGGTAGACTTTGCCCTCGTTGCTCATGAGGACCTTCGCATTGAGCTTCGTGAACCGTTCGAGTGTCTTTTTGCCGTACGGGACGTGCTTGCAGAAGAACTTCAGGGGAGCGGTGACATCGATCGTCGCCGACTTTCCACCAAACTTGCCGAAGGCTTTGAAATTCTTGATCATCGTCGTCAACGCCCCCGTCACCGCCCACCGCACCGTTTGTTCCTCCGTCCCGTGCGCGACGAAGAGTTCGGCACCCTTCTTTGTCAAATTCCTGAGGGCGGCTTTTCTCGCCATGTCGCGGACTTCGGCCGTCAAAACATCTTTCGGGAGCTGCTTTCCGACAATTTTCGGCACCTTCAAGAACAGGCCCGCCTTGGCCAACGGGAACACGATGGTCGTAACATCCAACGCCGTGAACGCCGCCGCCTCGGCGACCTCGATCCCCGAAACATGCTCACCGCCGAGGACTTTCTCGGCGAATTCGTAGGTGGAGTAAAAGGGGATGAACGTGACCAACCCGTCGCGAGGTGGGCCGACTCTCTTTTCAAGTGTCGAATCATCGAGTTTGGAATACACCGCGAGCAGCGGCCTGTAGAGTTTCCCTTCGGCCATCAGGTTGGCGATCACCTTCGCCAGAATGGGGCCGGCGAGTGGCCGCTTCAGCAGTTCGAGGAATTGCGGCTCTTTCCGAAAGGGGCTTTCGAACAACGCCGTATACGTCTTGTCGTCCCCGCCGAGGAGAACTTCGATCACTTTGTCGTGATGTTCCGATTCGTAACGATCGCTGCCGAAGAGGAGTTCGCAAGCCAACAACCCCCGGCGCTTCAACAATTCCTCACCCCGCGGATGCGCGAGCAACTTCCACAAATTCGGATCGCCGACGTAATATTCGAGAGGCATTTCGCTGTTCATATCAAGCTCATCAACAAACCTAACCCTCATGAGCTTGGCCCACATTTCGGGGAATGCTATCCGGAACTCCTCACTTTCCCTCATACGCGTGCGCAAGTCGACGCCTTGCAACAGGACGAACTGGACGACTGAAGCCAAATCGCTCGGTTTCTTCAGTACCAGTTGACCGGTCATCGATTCGCGCAGCCAACGGTCGTATTCCTTGGCCCCCGGCGCAGTGCGGTCGAAGACGAACAAGACTTCCGCGCCCAACAATCCCTCGTCGAGGAGTCGAATCACCACATCGCGATTCTCGCTCAGAGCGATCACGAGATCGTTGAGATCGTGCCGATCCGCGCAGCGGGCAAAGAGGCCGACGAGCGTTTGCAATTTCTCCGCATCTGGTATTCCGAGGATGTCAGCGAGGTCGTTGGGCTGATCGGCCAACGCCAATAATCCCGCGAGTTCCGGATTGTTCTGCACCAGTTTCAACGCCCGGCGATACTCGCCGAGCCGCGCGAGGGCCTTCAGTTGATCCTCGAATTGCTCGCGGCTTTCGGCGTAAAGGAGATCGAACCAGTCCCCGCTGAGGCCAACGAGCGACTCGATTTCTCCTCGTTGCCAACCCGCAGCTCGTAACCCTTCTTCGAGTTTTGTGGCCCCACTGACAGGAGGTGTCGGAGGAGGAGGCTCCGTCGGTTTCGTCGGCGGCGGTGGGATCGTCGGTTTCGTGGTCGGATCCGCCGGCGGGGTTGCGACCGTGCCAGGCGTGGGAGTGCGGGTAAATGGATTTTGCACGGCGGCCCAGACAGCCAGCGCAGCCACGACAACGAGGATTGCGATGGGCCAAGGCAAATGTTTGCGGGTCGGCATGGCGGATTTCGACCGAAGGGGAATTGCGTACGGCACTCGCGTGCCCGGGCAGTCTAAATGTATTCAAATGCAAGTCAATATGCTTTTTAGTAATTACAGGAGATGCAGGGTGCGGGTCGAACCTCCGAACAGGAGAAGACCCCATGGCTCGTCGGCGTGTGCCCATTCGGCAATCGGACTTGGT
>JBAXFO010000820.1:0-2623 GCA_037139885.1 Planctomycetota bacterium | reverse complement strand
CAGACGACGCGCGAGAACTACGTCGTCTCCAGTAAACGGACCGGCGTCAAACCCAACCGCAAGCGCGTGCTGATCTCGCGGGCCGAAGTGATCGCGATTTCACGGTTTCGAGATGTGATCGAGAGTAACGTCGCATTCCAACTTTAACGCAGGGCTAAAATGGAACCGTTCACCGACTTGTGCCCACCATCTTGAAGGCGCGTCAGAGCAGGGCGGGGCGTCTTCACTTCGGGCCGGGGGCGGAGATCGAGGCCCGGCGCGGGTTCGGAGAGGCGCTGAGGCAGGAAGTCGGGCAGGGGAGTCATCAGGTCGAGTTCGTTGCGGACATCGCGGAGTTCGATCAAGTCGCGCAATCGCGATTCGGCCCGCAAGCCCAGGTCAAGCTTCGTCACCGGGCCAAATAAGATCGCGACGCGATCGACGACGCGCACGCCGATGTTATGCGACCGCAGTTCCACATCCTGATATAGAATCGCACGTACCTTGATGGTGAGAAGCACATCCTCGACCTCCGGCGGCGCACCGCAGGCGAGACTTCCCGAGAGGAAGCCAGCGGCCGCGACAAGAGCCAGAATCCAGCGACGCATAACTTTCGAATCCACCCCGACGAGGATCGTTCTCTTCCTTCATTGTTGGCGGCGTGCTTCGGGAACGGAACAGCGAATTGACGTGGCGTTGCGGAAATGCACGAGGCGATGAGAAGCTGTGGCGAATATGCCGGCCATGCCGCGACCCGAAAGCGAAATGAAACGAGCCGTCGAGAAATCGATCAAGATTGTCCAAGCCCTGGAAGGATGTACGCCGAACCCCAGGGAACGGCGACATGCCCAACTCGATCAATGTCCAGTCATCAGATAAGCCCGCAGTTCCCGGCAGACGCGTTGGCCGAAGCCGGCGCGCATTTCGGACTGTTCGCGGGTATCGAGAAGCTCGGGATTCATGACGACGGCGATCTCGACCATGGAGCGGGAGCCGCGGTCGTGCTTCTCCATGAAGAGATCGAGATTCAGGAAGTTCTTCGGAACCGGCAATGTCTTGCGACGAAAGACGCTCAAAAATCCCGAAGGCTCCGACGCCGAGCTCTTGAATCGTGGATCGAGCATGCGGATGCGGACTCGCCCCGGCTCGCTCTCGACGATTTCGCCGCCGATGCCGTCGACGAACGCACGCAGCTTCATGATCGCGATCTGCTCGGGCATGAAAGCTTCCATGGTGTCCAGACAAAACGTCTCGTCGAAACGCGGGGGTATCGCTTCGGGGGCGATGGGCTCGAAATCGAACGCGTTGTCGGGAAAGATGCGTTCGTGAAGCGCCTGCTCGAACCGCAGACCCAAATCCCGCGCGGAAGCAGGCCGCTCGGCTGGGATCTTCGACAAGAGCTGACGGACGATCGCCTCGATTTCGGGGGGAACATCGGTAATGCCGCGGTCGGCGAAGGTCGGAGGCGTGCGGGTGCGATGGGCTTCGAGAATTTGGTTCACATCGGTGAATTCTTGGAATGGCAGCCAGCCTGTGAGGAGTTTGTAGAGCACGACGCCGACGCTGTAGAGGTCAGCGCGATGATCGACCTGTTCGCCGCGCACCTGCTCGGGGGCGACATAATCGGGGGTGCCGCCGCCGATGTTCGTGCCGGTGCCCGTCAGTTTTTCGAAAGGGATGAAGTACGCGGTCGTGAGCCGGGCCAGGCCGAAATCCATGACTTTGATGATCTCGTCATCGGTGTCGGCCCCGATGAGCATGAGATTGTTGAGCGTCAAATCGCGATGCAGAATGTTCGATTGATGGGCGGCGTTGAGGGCCATGCACAGCTGCCCGAGCCACCAGCCAACCTGACGAACCGGAAAACGGCCGTGCTTTTCGATGTGGTGCTCGAGATCGACGCCATCGATGAATTCCATCACCAGGCAGGGACGGCCGGGGCCGGCGAGAGAGCCGTCGATGAGTTGAACGCTGTGCGGATGGTGGAAACGCATCATGAGATGCAATTCGCGTTCGAAGCTTTGACGGATGGCCGGAACCTCAGCAAGGTGATCGTGCATCACTTTGATGACGACTTCCTTCTGGGTGCGAATTTCGCGGCCGAAGAAAACCTGCCCCATGCCGCCTTCGCCGAGCAAGTGTTGAGCCTGATACTTGCCGAGGAAGGTCTCGCGGGCGTCGATCGCGGGTTTCAAGGCAGCCATTTCGCGCACTCAGGGGGGGGCGCCGCTAAAACGCGATTTCATCCTTCGCGTCGATGGGCGACATACATTCCTTGTCCGTGCAAGTGTAGGTTGAAAATTCGGTCGACGCCAACGAAGCGGGGAAATTGTCACATGAACGGCCTTGTCCGAAAGCCTGCGCCCTCCTGCGGGAGACACGAACGAAAAACGACCGCGATCATTCTTTGGCGCGGATGGCGATGACGTAAGAGCCGGCGCGGCCATCGAGGTTGGTGGCGATCAGGCGGAACAGGCCGGTGTCGCCCGGAGTGAATTCGAGCCGCGAGTTGAGCCCTCCGCCGCCATCGTCGTCCTCCGCCAGATTCGCCTTCTGCGCGTCCTCGATACGCAGAAACGAGTCCATCTGGCCGCTGAGCAGATCGACAATGTACGTCTTGTTCTTTTCCAGTTTCACCTGATGA
>JBAXFO010000819.1:0-2625 GCA_037139885.1 Planctomycetota bacterium | reverse complement strand
GCTTTAAGCTCATCAAACGGTTCAACAACATCGAGCCGTTCGATACGTTCACGGCCATGCGCAACGGCAGCATCGCGTACGGCAACGGGCAATCTCTCAAGGTGCTCGATCCGGCCAGCCGCAAGATCGGCGAACTGAAATGGGGAGGCGCGTCCGGCCAAGTTTTCGCCGCCTCTCCCATGGATGAAGACGCCATCGTCCTGCTGACGACCGAAAAACGGACGCTGGTCCAGCTTCGCTACCGGACGGGTGAGGTGGTCAAGAAATACGCCTACGCGAACGAACCGGTCGCGCTGACGATGGCGTCGGGAGGCAATCGTTTTTGGGTCGCGTCGCGCGATGGCGCGCTGATGGCGTTCGACCCGAACATTCCATTGCCCGCGGAATTCTGCCGCTTGGACGCGTTCGGCTCCGTTTTGCTGGCGACCCCGGCCGAAGGCGAGTTCGCGCTGTGCGCTGACGGCAAAAAGCTGACGGCCGTTTGGTCCCCGGAAAAAATCATCGACTTCAACCTGCCCCCCGTCGCCCCTCTCAGCCTGGCTGTGACGCCCGACGGCAAGAGCGTTTTGGTCGGCTCAAGCGAGGGATTGCACACCGCGGACATACCGAAAAACGCCTCGGGGAAAAAGCTTTCCCTCACATGGTCGTCCTCGGCGCCGCGGGACGCGTTTCACCATTTGATCATGGCTCCGAACGGGCGCTTTTTGGCAAGCGCGAACGAAACGGAAGTCTTCGCCTGGGATTGGCCGAGCCTCAAACTCCTGGGCCAAA
The DNA here is from genome assembly GCA_037139885.1 of Planctomycetota bacterium. Classification (GTDB taxonomy): domain Bacteria; phylum Planctomycetota; class Planctomycetia; order Gemmatales; family Gemmataceae; genus JAIEPT01. The sequence continues at coordinate 1,854 of JBAXFO010000819.1, read as the reverse complement.
CGACCGCTCCGGGTAAGGTGAAGAGTCTGGCGATCGCCAGCGATAGCCGTTCGATGTCGTTCGGCGATGCGACGAATCAATTGACGATTGTCAGCGTTCCGGCAGGCGAAACGGTGGTCGCCAAGATCGATCCGTCGAAACCCGAAGCGTCGAAACCCGAAAAGTCGATGCCCGAAACGCCGAAATCCGAGACGCCCAAGGTTCCCGCGGCGGCGCCGATGGTGAAGCTGGACATCCCGCCCGCCGACAAGATCGCGGAGGCGACGAAAGTGATTCGCGAACAATTCGCGAAGGAGTACACCGTCGCCAAGAAAGTCCCCGCTGAGCGGGCGAGCCTTGCCGAGAAATTCGTTCGCCTCGCGCGGGAAACGACCGACGACGCCGTCGCCCGTTATGTGTTGTTGACGGAAGCCCGCGATCTGGCCAACAAGTGGAGTCAAGTCGAAGAAGCTCTCGACCTTCTCGGCAGCGAGTACGCGGTCGAGCCGATCGACCTTCGTTTGGCGGCCCTGCGCGTGTTCCTCAAAACCGCGACCACGAAAGAGTCTGCCGAAGAAACGTGCGAGTCGATTTTCGATTCCGCCAATGAATGCTTCGCCAACGATCGCTTCGATACGGCCCGCAGCTTTCTCACTTTGGGAATCGCGGCGGCCGCCAAGGCGCAAAAAGCCACGTTCCAATCGCAATTCGCCAAGTTCGACAAGGAGCTCAAAGGCGCCGAACTCGATTACGAGCGCATGCAAAAGGCCAAGACCGTGTTGGCGAACGGCGACGACGAGGCCGCCCATCTCGAAGTTGGTCGCTACCTTGTCTTCCGTAAGAACGATTTGGTCGCCGGACTGGCCCATTTGGCGAAGGGCGGGCCAGACGATCTGCCGGAAGCCGCTCGCAAAGATCTCACCAACCCCGATGACGCGAAGAAGCAACAAGACGCGGGCGACGCCTGGTGGAGACTGGCCGAAAAGGCGAAAGGCGGCGTGAGGAACGTCTATTTGTCGCGCGCGGGGCACTGGTATCAAAAAGCGGCTGCCAAGGCGACCGGGCTGAGCCTGGCCGTTATCAACGATCGTTTGAAGACCATCGAAGATTCGTCCGTGGTTGTCGGCGGCGGCGATTCGGGAAATGCCGAGGTGCGCAGCTTCAAGGGCCACAGGGGAGCTGTCCTCTCGCTCGTCGTCGCCGCGGACGGTCGACGCATTTATTCCGGCGGCGCCGACGGCACGATTCGTTCGTGGGACATCGCCACGGGCCGGCAGCTTTCGTCTTTCAACGCCGGTTTCCAGGTCGCCAGCTTTGAATTTTCGATCGACCAGCGCTATCTTCTGACCTACGATGGCTCGACCGCACGCACGTGGTCGACCGCGAAGATCCCCAAGATTCTTCAGGCGGTCGAATCGATCATCGTGCCGAACTGGCAGGACCTCAATCGCTTCGTAACGGTGAACAGCAATAATTCGTTAGCGACAAATTTGCCGACGATTGCCTCCAGCTCCGGCGGGTTCCTTTCGAACGTCAAGATTCGGCTTACTGAGCCGTTTCCTCGGGCTCGTCTCTTTTTGGTGGGCAACGAAATCTACATGATCGATCGCACCCTGTCGATCCCGCGGGCGGTTCGACTGCCGACTCCGGACGCCACGAATGTGGCCATGTACCCCCTGCAAAACTCCGTGATCTTGGCCGGGGTCGACAAAACGATTCAAAAGTATTCCTTCGGCGCCGACAAGATTACGGCCACCTATCCGGGTCTGACCGAAATCCCGCGCTGCCTGATCGTGTCGGAATCGGGCAAACGCATCGCGGCGGGAGGCGGCAGCGCTAAGACCGTCACGAGTTGGGACGCCGACACAGAAGCCG
>JBAXFO010000818.1:0-2630 GCA_037139885.1 Planctomycetota bacterium | reverse complement strand
CAAACAGACGGTTCGCCCGGCGGAACGGGGGCAAAATGCCGCCGGTCCCTTACCGCGAGACGATCAGCGGCGCGCTCGTGGGTTCGCCCAGCTGCTCCCAGGCATTGGGATCGGTCTGGGACTGGCGCTTGACGAAGCGGTAGGGAAGCCTGGCCCAGGGCTTCACCTCATCGCTCATGTTGTCGAGGATGGTCCGGGTCATCTCCCGCATGTTGCCGGCCTCGGCGCGGGCTTTATCTATCTCGCCTGGCGGCTGTTCCGCAGCGGCGACGCCGTACCGATGAAGAAGCAGGCGCGTGCGCTTTTCACCTATTCGCTAAGCTATCTCTTCGTGATCTTTCTGGCTCTCATGGTGGATCACGCGGTGCAGGTGCTGGGGTGGCTGCAATGATTGACAGCCCCGTCGTCCCTTTGTCGCCCGAGGAAAAGCGCCGCCGCCGCCAGCGCCGCAACTCCGTTGCGCTTGGCCTTGTGCTGGGCTTTCTGGTGCTGCTCTTTTATACGCTGACTATCGTCAAGATGGGCCCGGCAGTCTTCACCTCGCGAGATCTGTGATGTCCGACACCGCTCTCGCCCCCGCACCACAACACAAGAACCGCAACGTCGGGGCCATCCTCCTGCTGCCGGCGATGGCGATCATCATGATTCCGGCGACGATCTTCTGCCTAGCCGGAGCCGACACATTCGATCTGTGGAGGATGCCCCCAGCGACTCGTGTTGTCCTCCCGGCTCTCGGCTTGTTCTTCGCTTTCCTCGGTCTCACGTTGATGATCGCCACGATCCGGTTGTTCGCGGCGGTTGGCAGGGGCACCCTGGCCCCCTGGGACCCAACGCAACGCCTGGTGGTCCAGGGGGTCTATCGGCGCGTACGTAACTCAATGATCTCTGGCGTGATGGCGATCCTTCTTGGGGAGGCTATTGGTGCGGCGTCACTGCCGCTGGCCTGCTGGTTCTTCGTGTTCGCAGTCGTCAACGCCATCTACATTCCGTTGGCCGAGGAGCCAGGGTTGGTGCGGCGGTTTGGCGTCGAGTACGAGGAGTACCGGCGAAATGTGCCACGGTGGATTCCGCTTTTGAAGGCGTGGACAGGGTGACGGTGCCTTGCCGACGCCGCGGCGGCACTTCTGAAGCCCTCGCGGATTTTCCTATCGCGTCAATCTCGCGAGCGGTACAATCCAACTCCCGTCAGAACCCCCAGAAGACGGACAAGTAGCCGCGAGGTTTGACCCAGGCCCGGAGCTTGATTGCTCCGGGCTTCTTCTGGCACGGCAAGGTTGGTTTGAGCAATCGTTCTTCCAAACATTTGAGGTAGAACATGCTGACTCTCCTTGGAAAGCCAATTCGGCGGTGCAGCCGCATCGACCGCCGGCAGTTTCTGACGGCCGGGGCCATGGGCGCGGGCGGATTGGCATTGGTCGACCTGTTGCGTGCCGAGGCGGCGGCGGGAATCGAGTCGTCCAACAAGGCCGTCATCAACATTCATTTGGATGGCGGCCCACCTCACCAAGATATGATCGATCTCAAGCCGGACGCCCCGGTGGAGATTCGCGGCGAGTTTCGCCCGATCGCTACGCGCATTACCGGTCTTCAAATCGGCGAACTCATGCCGAAGGTGGCCGGCATCGCGGATAAGTTCGCCTTCATCCGCTCGCTGGTCGGTTCGGCCGGCGCCCACGACGCGTTCCAATGCCAATCGGGATTTGCGGCGGAGAATTTGCGCAGCCTCGGGGGCCGGCCGGCGTTTGGTTCCGTGATCGCCAAACTGCTCGCTTCTGCCGCGGATGCCGCGCCCGCGTTCGTTGACTTGATGCAAGGCCGGCCGATGGTTCGCAACAGCGCCAGGCCGGGCTTCCTCGGCCCGGTCTTCACCCCGTTTCGCCCGGACATCTCGGCGATGTTCGCCCGCGAGTTGGAGCCGGGGATGCAGCGCGAACTCGCCAATCTCGGCGACAAGCCCGTGATCCAGCTCACGCTCGTCGATGGTCTGACGCCCGAAACGCTCAACGATCGTACTCGCCTGCTCGCCGCGTTCGACGGCGTCCGTCGCGACCTCGACGCCAGCGGCGCCATGGACGCGATGGATCGGTTCACGCAGCAGGCTGCCAACATTCTCACGTCCGGCCGCCTTGCCGCCGCGCTCGATCTGAGCCGAGAATCCGCGAGGATCTTGGATCTCTACACCTGCCCCGATCGTGCCCAGAACCGTTTCACCACCAGTGAGGACGGCAATGCCCCGCGAAAACTCTTGCTCGCGCGGCGACTGATTGAGGCTGGTGTGCGTTGCGTCAGCGTTTCCTTGAGCGACTTCGACACGCACTCCGACAACTTCGGCCGCATGCGCCAGTTGCTGCCCATCGTCGATCATGGGCTGCACGCTCTGGTCACCGACCTCGATCAGCGAGGAATGTTGGACGATGTCGCCATCGTGGTATGGGGCGAGTTTGGCCGCACACCAAGGATTAACGCCAGTGGTGGCCGCGATCATTGGCCCGACGTGAGCCCCGCGCTCATTGCCGGCGGGTGCATCCGCGGCGGCCAGGTGATCGGCGCGACCGACCGTCACGCTGCCCGCGTGGTTTCGCGGCCCATTCACTATCAAGACGTGTTCGCCCCGCTCTATCATCACCTCG
>JBAXFO010000817.1:0-2630 GCA_037139885.1 Planctomycetota bacterium | reverse complement strand
ACCAACGGACATCGCGAACCTGGATCACCGGCGGCTTAGCGGCCCCGCCATCCGTGCGATGGCGCTGGAAGAATTGCTTGAGCTCGCGGCCCACCATCAACCGTACGATCGCTTCATGTTGGATCTCGGCCCGCGCGAGGCCGCCGGCATTCTTGCCGTCGCGCAAGACGACGACGCGATCCGCGATGCGTTCGATTTCTTTGAGGCGATGCGAAATGTACACGATCGAAATGCCGTCGCTCTTGAGTCCCGCCAGCACGCCGAACAAGAGATCGGTCTCGCGCTCGGTCAGGCTCGACGTCGGCTCGTCGAGAATGAGCAGCCGCGACTTGAGCGACAAGGCCCGGGCGATTTCGACGAGTTGTTGCTGACCCACCGGCAGATCGCCCACGCGCGTGCGCGGCGAACACGTGAGGCCCAACCGAGCCGTAAGCGCCGAGGCGTCGGCATAAATCCGCGAATCGATCAACTTGAGCGGCCCGCCCCAGGTCGGCTCGCGGCCCAGAAAGACATTGGCCGCCACATCGAGATCGGCGGCGAGATTCAATTCCTGATGAATGAGCACGATGCCGAGGCGTTCGGCGTCCTTCACGGCGTTGAGCTCGACCGGTTTGCCTTCCCAGAGAATGGTTCCAGCGTCGGGCCGTTGGACGCCGGCGAGAATCTTCATGAGCGTCGATTTGCCGGCGCCGTTCTCGCCGACGACGGCCAAAATCTCGCCAGGCAGAACGCTCGCGCGGACGTCCGCCAGCGCTTGCACGCCAGGGAACGCCTTCGAGATGCCGCGCGCTTCGAGGAGGGGTTGGTCGCCGGGCGTCATTTGCCGAGGATCGCTTTCACATCCGCCCGGAAGGCGTCGACATTTCCCTTATCCACGACGCGGAAGGGAATATAGATGCGGTTCTCCGCCTCCATCTGGGGGTATTTCTTGAAGACATCCTTATCGCCGCGGGCGATGCCGGCCAGGATCGTGACGCTGTCTTTGCCGAAGCGGAACGGGTCTTGAACGATGGTGCCGAAGACCTTCCCCTGCTGGATGCCAACGAGCGTGTCGTCGTCTTCATCGAAGCCGATGATCGCCGGCTTCTTCTCGCTTTTTTCGACGGCTCGCAACAGCGCCGGCGGATTGTACGCCCACAGGCCGACGACCGCGGCGATGTCGGGGTACTTCGTCAGGGCGTCTTCACATTGCTGCTGGCACACGGTCGCCTTGGCGCTGTCGGTGCGGGTGTCGACCAGCGTGAACTTGCCGACCTTGAGGTCGCGCGCGTCCGCGGGCGTGATCTTGCCGATCTCTTTCTGATCCAGCCCCGCGAGAGCGTCGAGCACTCCTTGGCGGCGTTCAACCGCGTTGGTCGCGTCCATCGAGCCGACGAAGATCACCACTTTGCCCCCGTCCGGAACCGCCTTCGCCACCAACTCTCCCGCGGCCCGGCCGGCCCGATAGTTGTGCGTGCCCAAATACGCGCGCCGACCGGCGACGTCGGGAATGTCGTTGTCGACCGTGAGCAGCGGGACCTGCTTGCCGATACGCGTCAAGTAGTCAGACATGTTCTTGGCGTCGTTCGGGCTGATGGCGATGCCCTTCACGCCCTTGACGACCAGATCGTCGATGAACTTCTGCTGTTCCTCGGCCTTGCCGTTAGGGGGCATCTTGAACTCGACGATGACGCCTTGTTCCTTGGCCGCCGCCTCCGCTCCTTTTTGAGCGAAGGTCCAAAATTCGTAATTGTTGTTCGAGACGAACGCGACCCGCGGCTCGCCGCCGTCGCGCCGACAACCTGCCAGAACGAAAACGGACAAACCCAGCAGCACCACGCGGAGAGAACGTAGCATGCGAAGCCCAACTTTCTAAGGTTTCGTGAGATCTTCGACGAAATGTGAGATTAACGGATTTTGGCCGAGATGCAAGAACTCTCGCGATTTTCACGACGGCGCGCCGCGGGCGCGACAGCGGAGCGAGGCTCGCCCAATCCCTAGCGGACGCGGACCTGGAACGTGATCAGACCGCTTTCGCCGGGGGCGAGGTCGCCGTTGATTTCCCACCGGAGCAGGTGAGAGCCGGCGTCGTTGGGTTGGAAGGTGAAGGTGCCGTCGCGATCGGTTTTGGCGGTGCCGGGAACGTATTCGAAGCGCGGCGTCAAATTGTCGATGACGACGACATTCTGCATCGGCAGTTGGCCGGTGTTGGTGTACTTGAGGCTGAACATCACCAGTTCGCCGATGTTCGCGCCGGGGCGGTCGGGCCATTTGCAAATGAGCAGCGGGCCGTCTTCCTTGGTGAGGCCCGGCATCTTGGCGCCGTTGAGCGTTTCCGGCGTGTGCAGCGAGATGCGGATGCGGGCCGACTTGATCGCGGCCATGACCGTCGTGCCGTACACATTTTCCGTGATGCTGGGGCGGGCGGTGCGGCGGGCGAGCTCGAGTTGCAGCTTTTGCACGCGCGTGATCAATTCGTACTGCGTCTCGACGAGGACGGGCGTTTTTTGGGCGAGCGCAGCTTCCGGCGTGCGCGTGGTGCCGCGCACGTTCGGCACGAAATCCGTACGTAACAAAATATAGCGAGGAATACAAAGGGCGACGCGGTTGGAGACCGCGAGCTTCTTGACGCCTTGGCTCGTGATGTATTC
>JBAXFO010000816.1:0-2644 GCA_037139885.1 Planctomycetota bacterium | reverse complement strand
GTTGAAGACTCGACCGCGAATGATGCCCAGAGCTGTGATGTCGAAGGCGTACACATCGAGACCGGTTGTTCCGTAGAAGGGAGGGCGGACGTTGCGATCGGCGAGATAAAGGTTGTTGGAGGCGATCTGGAAGACGAGCGTTTTGCCGTCGCCGGAAAATTCGAGGCGGTCGATGAGGGTGGAATGTTGATCGTCGGATCCGCCGTGGGGATTGGCGATGTCTTGCGTGACGAGCGTGGTGGTTTCGGCGAAGAGATCGCGAAGGTAAAGGTCGGGGCTGTCGCCCCAGGAGGGGATGTCGTTCTGATCGATGAATCCTTCGATGAGGTTGGTGGCGGTGCTGTAGAAGGCGACGAAGCGGCCATCGGGAGAGATCGTCGCCAGACGCGATGTCGCGTTGTTGGTCGGATTGTTGCCGGCGAAGTTGTTGGTGAAATCGCGCGTGACTTGATGCGTGACGCCCGCGGCGACATCGCGGACAAAGATGTCGTTCGTGTTCGCGAAGTTGTCGCCGTAGACAAGGTCGGTGGCCAAGGAGCCGAAGAGTACGGACTTGCCGTCGGCGCTGATGCTCAAACGGATCGAGGAGCTTCTGCCGAATGCCGGAATTTCGGGCGCCGACCCGTTTTGGACATCGACGAGCTTCGTGACGTTCGCGGTCAGATCTCGCAGGAAGACGTGCGTCGCCGAGCTGCCGAAGCCATAATTGAAGCCGTCAATGAGGTTGTCGGCATTGCTCATGAAGGCAACGTACTGGCCATCGTCGCTGATCACAGGCAAGAATGACGCATCGAGGCCCGAGCCGGTGTTGCCGAAATTGGCGGACACCAGGACGACCGCATCGGTCGCGCGGTCGTAGACGAAGACATCGCGCAGATTGTTGTTCGCGTCGCTTGGGGCGAGGTTTGTGGCGAGACTGGTGAAGACAATGCGGCTGGCATCGGGCGTCATGCTCGCGAAAAACGAGTTGCCGTTGCCGCTGGCTCCGCTGCTGTTCTTGCTGACGAGACGGCTGCTGTCGTTGACGCGGTCGTAGAGGTAAACGTCGCTGAAATTGCCCGTATCGCCGGGGGCGATGTCGTTGGCGTTGCTCTCGTAGAGAACCCAGTTGCCATCGTCGCTGATGGCGATTTGCCCGAGCGGGCTTCCTTGACCCGACGAATTGTTGGCGCTGGTGTTGGGCAGGATCGAGCTCCGCGAGATGAGCGTGGTGGTTCCCAAAAGCCGGTCGCGAAGGTAAACTTCGGACTCGGCGAACGTGCTGCCGTCGGTCGTGCCTGGGGCGAGATAACTGAGGGGAGCGCCGCTGACGAACGCCACATAACGACCATCTTCGCTGACGGCGCCCTGAGGATCGCCGAAGAAGCCGCTTTCGGGAGAGACGCGTTCGGTCTTGCCGGTCTGCGTATCGCGCAAGTAAAGATGCTGAGCGCTGCTATTGCCGCCATAGACGTCGACGGCGAGGTCGTTCGACGAGCTGGTGAAAAGGACATAGCGCCCTGTCTTGCTCACGCCGGCGATCGTGCTGTCGTCCCGCGCGGTGTAGGCTTCGGGAATGATCGGATCGCGCGTCGAAATCAGCACGGGCGCGGCGCCCGCGAACGAGCTGGCGAAGACATCGTACGAGCGGTTGTTGTCATCCGCCACAAGTCCGCCCGCTGCGGTATAAAACGCGACATCGCCGTTGTTGCTGAGCGCCAGCAGCGGCAGCGTCGGAGCCAAGCCGGCGTAGTCGATGCCGGTGTTCGGTCCGCCGCCGCTCATGATTTTGGTGATGCCCGTGGTCAGATCCTTCACGAACATGTCGTATTGTTCGTTGGTGTCGCCGGCTGTGAGAGTGGATGCCTTGCTGATGAAGCCGACATATCGGCCATTCGCGGACAGGGCGATTCCCGGGAAGGCGGAGTTTTCCCAACTGCCGCTTTGATCCGCGGGCGCCGACGAACCATCGACGTTGCTGACGATCGTGGTCGTTCCGAAAGTGCGATTGCGCACGTAAACGTTTGCCGAATAGCCGCCGAAACCGAATGCATAAGCAACGACGCTCGCATCGCCGCTCAGGATCGGGGCATAGGCGAGAAAGCCGTTGCCTCGTCCGATGAGTTCCGTCGTGCCGCCGATCACATCGCGCAGGAAGACGTCTTGAGAGAAGTCGTTGTCGCCGACAACCAAGTTATTGGCGGCGCTTTCGAAGGCGACGTACCGGCCATCCTCGCTGAGTGACGGAGCGCCGCTCGATCCTCCCGCCGCCCCCACGTCCGACCGCACGCTGGCGAGATACGTGCGGTTGGTTTGCGTATCGCGAACGAACACATCGCGCGAACCGAGGCTGTCGATCTCGGCGGTCAAATCGCTCGAAGAGCTCACGAACGCCACCACTCGGCCATCGGCGGAAATCGCCGGCGCTTGGGAATCGGAATTGCCGTTGACGGCTGTATTGTCGATCGCGCTGGCGAGCACGGTCGTGCCGACGGCCAAATCGCGCACGTAAATATCCCAGGTGGGGCCGTTCTGATCGAGCCCGGCCAGATTCGTCGCCTGCGACATGAAGGCGATGAATTGCCCATTGGCCGAAATCACGGCGTTAAACGAGTTCGGCGCGGCCAGTGACCCGTTGACCGACAACCCCTGGACGCCGTCCGTG
>JBAXFO010000815.1:0-2645 GCA_037139885.1 Planctomycetota bacterium | reverse complement strand
CTGGATTTCATGCCGCTGCCCAGCGACGATCCGAAGGTCCGCAAACCCGACATCACCAAGGCCCGCACGATCCTCGGCTGGGAACCCAAAGTCGGCCGCAGCGAAGGCATGAAACGCACGCTCGCCTACTTCAAAAAGCAAGTCGCCAAGAGTTAGCGGTTCTCCGCAGGAGAACGCTGGCTCGTGGCGACGGGTTGCCGAGCGCCGCACCGCCGGCGCTTTGCTCACGCACAAGCCGCTAACATTTCTCCGAATTTCCAGCACACGTTCAACTTTATGTTCTACAGTTGAAAGGCGGCTCCACGGGCGTTTGTCGGCATCCCCGCGCCCCGCTTCGAGCTCTGCCCACGAAATGGTGAAACGATGACGATCTCTCGGTGGCTGGCCTGCGTAGCGATTTTCGGCTTGATCGGTTGCAGCCGCGGAATACCGCCCGAAATCGAAACCCCCGTCGTGGACGGCGGGCAGAATCCCCTCGTGCCTCTCGAAGTCGATCTCTCGAAGCCGACGGAAGCGATCGACCTGGCCGAACTTCTGAAGCTTTCCCGCGAGGAACTGGCCAAACGCTGCGACGAACTCGAAAAAACGATTCGCCGCCAAGAACAATTTCGTAGCGAAGGCAATCTCAAGTACACGCTTTTGCCGAACAGCCGGCTGCCGCTGGTTCTGCCGGTGTTCCGCGACGCCGCCTATTCCAAAGACCGGGGCTTTTCCTTGCCTCCGTATTTGAAGGTCGACGCGCACGATTCCGCCGTCGCGTTTCACGTCGGCCGGCATGGCGATATCGAGGCGGCGGAAAAACTCATCGAGCCCGGCGACGAAGACACCATCAAAATCATTCGCGAAGGAGCGACCGACCAACTTTATCCGCTCGAATGGACCCGGCTGGTCGCCCTCTACCTCCACAGCAATCAAATCGCCCTGGCCATGGATAACAAGGACGGGGCCAAGAACCTGCTCTCCCTCCAGAAGCAGCTGCGGACCGTTCTCGACGACAAGGCCAAGCATGGCCCGCTCGGAGCGGCGCTGCTCAGTCGCGGTCTGGGAACTTTGAAGCAAGCCGCCGCGGCTTACAAGGCGATCCGCCGCGACGACATTGCCGCGCAGATCGCCGCCGCCATCGCAGCGCTCGGGGACATTCCCCCCTCGACCATCCTCGTCCCGCGCAACCTCGATTCGCTCGCCAGCGGTTTCGGCAACAAGGCAGGCCCAAATGCGGTCATCGCCTTCTCCTCCGGCCGCGTCGCCGATCTGCTCAATCTCAATCTTCCCACGACGGAATCCGACACCTGCGTCGCCTTCAGCGACGACGCCAAGAAGACCAGCGAAATCCTGTTTACGTTTCGGCCGTTGCTTTTCGAGTTCGACACCGCGCAACAGTTTGGCGAAGCGCTCGACGACACGTTCGCGGGCCGCAACGAAGAATCGCCCGCAACGTTGCCGCGGCGCGTGTGGGATCTCGGACAGGGGCAGCTCGATTTGACTCTCGTTCCCCGGCACGCGACTCTCGGCGCCGTCGCCCGCATTCAGCTGCCGGGCGTTGGCCGTGTGGCGGAATTGCCTCGCGACTTCGGCCCCGTCCACCTCGACCGCACGTTCGAGATGAACCGCCGTCTCGCCGCGTGGACCAAGAAGGGCGCCACCTTGACATTCACGGAGCAAGCCGCCCTCCCGTTGGGCAATCCACTGAAGAATCGGCCCGTCGCCGAAGTCGTCGTCGACCGCGAGCCGAAGACCGACCTCGTCAACCGCATTGCGTTCGATTTTGTCGAGAACCAAAAAGAACCCGCCGCCGGCAACATCGCTCGACCGCTGTTTTGGAGCGCGGGTCGGCCGGCCCTGGTCCTCGGCGACGTCGGCAGCGCGATCGATTTCGTCTGGAACGATAGCAAAACCCGCTATCGCCTGCGTTTTCCGTATGCCCGCGAGAAGTCGATTTCGCTCGAAGTCGTCGACGCCTCGGGAGCCGATGTCGACGCTCGCCTCAAGAATGCGATCGCGAAAGACGCCGCCGATCGGCTCGAACGTTTGCAATCCAAACGGCCGTTCAGCGTCGTGCCGCGGCAACTCGACGGCTTCAAACTGGGCATGTCGCGCGCCGAATTCAAAAAGGCTCTCCCCAAGTAGCCCCAAATGATCGAACGCGAGATACCCAACGGCATCATGGCCGCCTTGCTCGGTTCGCCCGAGCCGGCGGACGCCGTGGCCCGCGAATGGTTCGCCCGCTTCAGCGACGATAAACTCACGGAAATCCGCATCCGCTACGTCGACCTCCACTCGAACAAGCCGGGCGCTTTCCTCAAGAAACTCGAAGCCCTGAAGCAAAAAGTCGGCCCGGCCGAAACCGTCTCGCTCGCGACGGCGTCATGGGCCGATCTCCCCAAACGCGGCAACTCCGCCCTGTTCTCCTGGCAGGACGACAATACTTACCTGACATGCTTGCAAGAGCCGCACGGCTTGGAGTTGACCTTACGCGATTGCCCGCCCGAACTTCCCCTTGGGCAACCGCAGCCCCCCCTCGACTTCCTCAGTCGCGGCACGTCGGCCGTCAAGCTTGGCATGCCGGCCGCCGAGCTCATGAAGCTCGGCGCCCAACCCGCCGAAGGAGGCGCGTTCATGCTTGACGGCGCCGCTCAAGACAATCA
>JBAXFO010000814.1:0-2648 GCA_037139885.1 Planctomycetota bacterium | reverse complement strand
GCATGACCGCCAAATACACGCACACGCGCGCCGAGACGCTGCGGATGCAAATCGAACAGGCGCTCCGGACTTGGCCGGAACCCCTGGTGTTGGCTTCCTCATTCGCAGAAGGAGTTGCGTGATGATGCTGGAATTCCCTCTGGTGTCGAAGCATGCCGACGGTGTGCTGCGGACGATCATCCCGGGACGGATTTCGAAGGAGACGCAGGATGCGAAGAGCATCGCCGCGTCCCAAGCGGACAACGAAATGTGGTTGCGAGCGGCCTACGCGGGCAAAACCGAGATCACCCGGCTCGGCGAACAGGCCAGCGGTTGGCTTGCCGACCGACCGTCGATGGAACTGGCCAAGATGATGATCGAGGCCGACCGGTGCGATCTCGTCTTAGTGGCCGAACTGCGGGAGTTGTTCCGTAACCCCGAGTTCATGTGGGAGTTTGTGCACAATTGTATCGATCACGACACCCGCTTCATCGCCCATTGGGATCAGATTGATACGGCGAAAGAAGGCTGGGAAACGAACATGCATGTCGCCATCCTAAAACACGGTATCACGGTCCCCGAAACGCGCCGTCGGGTGAAGCGGAAGGCGACGGACACCTTCAGCGAGGGCGGCATGGTACTCAAGGTCAAATACGGCTACCGGAAACTGACGAAGGACGAAGCGTTGTCGGGGGCGTTCGGTCCCAAGGGGCTCCGCATCGCAAAAGTGGGGGCGGCCACGCCCACGATACAAGCGATGCGGATGCGGGTCTTGGAGGGCCACTCGGACGCGATGGTCGCGACCTGGCTCAACGACGAGGGCCTCGCCGCGGGGCCGTATTCCGAAACCGGGAAGTGGACGGGACGATTGGTGAAGGATCTCCTGACCGATCCGATCCTGAGCGGCCGGCGCAGCTTCCGAAAAACCTTATCAAAGATGATTTACAAGACCGGCAAGCACAAGGCCGTGCTGAACCCGATGCCGATGACGGCGGAGGAGTGCCCTGAACTCGCTCACATCAAGATCGAGGAGCAGGACGACCTCCTGAAATACTACACCGAGCGGAAAACCGCGAATCCGACCGCTCACAAGTCCGGTCGCGAAAACCCCCGATGGAATGTACGGCGGGGCGATTCGATCTGGCCGGGTCAGGCGGTGACCTGTTCCGCTTGCGGGGAGATTTGCTACCTCATGAACCACGTGCTGAAATGCAAGAACGCGCTCTCCCGTGGGGAAAAAAACTGCTGGAACCACGTGATGGCAAAGACCGAAAAGGTACGGGAGCGGGTCTTACCGCTCTTGATCGCCGCGTTGAATCGCGACCCCGCGGCCAAGAACGCGATCGCGGACGTCGCATGGGCCGAGTACCAGCATCGCCGCCGTGGCGGTGCTCAGGCTCAAAACGGTATCGAAGCGCAGCTCAAGGAAATCGATCGCCAAATCGGTCGCATGACCCAGGCGCTCAAGATTGATGACTCGATCGAGAGCATCGTTGTGGTACTCGGTCAGTTGCAGAAGCGGAAGAAGGCGTTGCTCGCGGAGAAGCGGCTCCGGGATGAAACCTCCACGAGCCTCGGTGAGTACGAGACGGTCACCGAGTTGCGCAACGATCTCCCGCGGGTGATCGATCAAATGGCACGGACCTCCTTCGAGTTCTCGCTGCTGCTGCGGCCGTTGATCCCGGAGTGCGTCCTCGTGCCGATCCAAGCCTTGGACTGCGCCCAAGTCCGCCCCAGGTTGGTGTTCACGATCAGTTTCGCGAAGTGGGCGCCGAACCCCGAGACGGCGTACAAGGAACTGCACACGATCGACCTCTTCGACCCCCCGGACCACATCCGCCACTTGGACGCCTGCGTCGCGCTGCGCAAGGAATCGCCGGGCCTGGCGCTGCGGGGGATGGAGGAGGTCCTGCAAATCAACTACATGACCATTAAACGGTCGCTGGCTTACGCCCTGCTCATGGAGCAGGAAGGGTTGACGGCGCCATACCGGGTGCTGACCGAGAAACCGAACGTCGCCTCGCGGTGGCGGGAATACGAGCCGAGGCCGCCCAAGTCATCGGGGTAGGACGAATCGACAGTTATTTTCACAGAAGAACTGCCAAGTCGCACGCCGCCGTCGTTCCGCAAGGAACGCCGGCGGCGATTCCATTTTCCCACCCATTCCGGAGAAACACGATTGCACGCGATTCGCGGGCCGCCGCCGGCGACAAATGCGATAGCGCTATCCGCCCTCGCATTCCCTTCCCCATGGATCTCCACACACTCCCGAGGATCATTCACATGCAGATACTTTTAATCAACAATCACGGGTCTGGCTTCGCCGACCACATCGACATCGCCGAAGGCACCAGCGTCAGCGCCCTCTTCGCCGACAAGATGCCTGGCCGCAAGGCCACCGACTACCTCATCCGCGTCAACCGCCTGCCGGTCTCCAGCGACCAGGTGCTGCAGCCGGACGACCGCGTTTCCTTCACCGGGACGAAAATCGAAGGAGCCACCGCGGCGTAGCCGCCGTGACCATTCACACCCACACCGGCCCCGGTCGACTCGTTCGGCTGGGGCCACTCCGTCTCCGGAGGCACCGTCATGCTTTCGACCAAGCTGGCGCTGCGGCTCGCGCGGCGCTGGCAGGATGCCTGGGAATCCGCTCGCAAACCGAAGCCCTC
>JBAXFO010000813.1:0-2666 GCA_037139885.1 Planctomycetota bacterium | reverse complement strand
CGAACCGCGGCATCAGCAATTCCGCTCAAGGCGAATCCGCCGCCTTCAGCTATGTTGACCGTATGGCTTTTCGCCGCCCGCGAAAGCCAAGCTGCCATACCGAAGGAGCATTCATGGCCGCGGCCGAAGATTCCCTAGCGCAACGCATTCGCTTGAACCCCACCATCACCCATTCCGAGTGGGGCCTCATCCTGATCCTGGTCGCGATTCAATTTACGCACATGGTCGATTTCGTGATCATCATGCCCCTGGGCGGGCGCCTGATGCGCGAATTGCGACTCGACGAAACGCACTTCGCACAAATCGTCTCGGCTTATGCCTGGGCCGCCGGAATCATGAGTCTGTTGGCGACATTCGTGATGGATCGCTTCGACCGCAAGACCGTGCTGCTCGTCATGTACGGCGGGTTCACGCTCAGCACGCTTTTCTGCGGTCTGGCCGAGGGCTATACCTTGTTGCTTGTCTCGCGCACGCTCGCCGGCGGTTGCGGCGGCACTGCGGCCGTGGCCCTCATGGCCATCATCGGCGATGTCTTCCCGCCGGAGAAACGAGGCCGGGCGAGCGGAGCGGTGGTCTCGTCGTTCGCCGTCGCGTCGATCTTGGGGCTGCCGGCAGGATTGATGCTCGCCGAATGGAAGGGCCGCGGCGCGCCGTTCGTCGCCCTGGCGGCGCTCAGCGGTCTGGTCTGGCTGTTGGCCTGGTTTCAACTCCCGCCCATTCGCGGCCATCTCACCTCCCATCGCCCCGATCGCTGGAGCGAATTTCTGCAAGTGATCTCCAACCGCCGTTACCTCGGGGCCTTCGCCTTTACCTTGTTCCTCGTCCTCGGCACCTTTTCCGTCGCCGTCTTCCTGGGCCCCTACCTCACCGCCATCAACGGCTGGACCGAAGGCGACCTCTCGAAGATCTACTTCGTCGCCGGCTGCTGCACGCTCCTGGGAACCACCATCATCGGCGGCCTCGCGGACCGCATGGGCCGGCTTCTGCTCTTCCGCATCCTCGGCTCCGGAGCGCTTGCGATGGCCCTCATCGTCACCAACCTCGCTCCTGGTCCTCTCTGGGTCGCCACGCTCGCGATGAGCGGCTTCATGGTCACCGCTGCAGGCCGCATGGTTCCCGTGCAAGCCCTGCTGCTCGGCGTCGCCCGCCCCGAAAACCGCGGCGCCTTCATGAGCGTGAACACGGCCGTCCAACACACGGCCACCGGTCTGGCCCCGCTCATCGCCGGCTCCCTCGTCTCCTTTCACGACGACACCATGACCGGCTACCCCGTCGTGGGCGTCTTCGCCGCCGCCACCGCCGGCATCTCGCTTCTCCTCGCCGGCCTTCTCAAGCACGCCCCGAGCGACCATTCGCCGTTGGACGCGGGAACAGACCTCATGGAATCGCAAAAGACCGAAGATCGCTTCTTTGTCGCTTCACGAGAAGATCAACATCACCTATAAAGGATGAGCCACGGCTCTCCCAATGTCGCCGATCCATCACCACAAGTTGGTCGAACTCTTGGACTATCGCTTCCCAAAGAACTTGCACCTGCGGCGGCCGAGCGAATTTCGGGCGGTTTACGATTTTCGCGTCGGCGCCAGCGATGCGTGGCTCGGTGTGTCGGCGATGCCGAATCGTCTCGGGGACTCGCGGCTTGGATTGTCGGTTTCGCGGCGCTATGGGAATGCGGTACGCCGGGTGCGGTTACGGCGTCTCTATCGCGAAGCGTTTCGGCTGGGGCGTCATGAACTGCCGGCCGGGCTTGATCTGGTGATGATTCCCCGCTCGCCGAATGAGCCGACGCTCGCGCAAGTGCAGGCGTCGCTCAAGACATTGCTCGGGCAGATCGCGCGCCGGTTGACGAAGGAGGCGCGATGGACCCCCTCGTGATCGCGCTTCGCTCGATCGGGCGGGCGTTGGTGATCTTTCCGGTGCGCGTCTATCAAGTGACGCTCGGGCCCATGCTGCCGAAAGTCTGCCGCTACGAACCCAGTTGCAGCGCGTATTTCATTGAGGCGGTCGAAAAGCACGGCGCGGTTCGCGGATCGTGGCGGGGCCTGTACCGGATCTGCCGCTGCCATCCCTGGGGCGGCTGCGGCTTCGATCCGCCGTGACAGATTACAGCCAGAGTTTGATTCGGCTTTTGATCGACGCGGGCAATTTACTTTCGACGTATTTGAACACTTCGTTCGGATGATAACGCGTGCTGAAATGGGCGCAGATGATCAGCTCGTTTTTGAAACGATGCTGGCGCTCGATGAAATCGTCCAGATGCATATGGCCGAACTTGTGGATCTTCTCGCGGCGATGATTCGGCCGGATAAAGCTCATCTCGGCGATCAAGACCTTAGCTTCGAACACCGCGGGGCAGTTGTCGATGCCGGCGGGGCTGGTGTCGCCGGTGTAGGCGAGCAGCGACGTGCGGACCTCACGCGTCACCGCGACGCCCGATTGCCGTAAGTCGCGGATCTTGTCGCCGGGGAGGCCTACGTATTCTTCCTTGAGCTTATGGCGGCGGTCCCAAACGATGTAGCCGAGCGACGGGATCGTGTGCACGGTGGGGAACGCCGTGACGACATGCTCGCGCGACAGGTCGATCTCCTGCCCGGGTTTCACGCCGACGAGGTTGCAAGTCTGCCGGACGCGATCCAGGCGCTGCATGACGCGGAGCAGGCGATGGA
>JBAXFO010000812.1:0-2667 GCA_037139885.1 Planctomycetota bacterium | reverse complement strand
TCGAACGGAAGAAGCGAGACGCCGAGCGGGCGGCCAAAGAAGGCAAGCCGTTTGATGAAACAGGTTTCAAGAAAAATCTGGAAAATCTGCTCGCCGGAGCCAGAGGTCATTTTCAATTTGGCATCAATGGAAGGCTGCGAGCCATTTATGGACTTTCATACGCAAACCCCAAAGGCTGGGACCAGTTTGTTAAGAACCGTGGGCCTGCCATGATTCCGAAACCCCGGGGACCTGAACTCGACTTCGACGAGTGGCTCGCCGGCAAACCGTACGACGCACATCCCGAGGAGCGGATGGGCATTTTGACGCAGGCCAGTTGGCTGGTTTCGATGTCGGCGAACTTCGACAACCACGCGATTCATCGCGGCCGCTGGATCCGCGAACGGCTGCTCGGCGGCCGCATCCTGGAGGTGCCGATCACCGTCAATGCGATGCTCCCGAACGAACCGCACCATGGGCTGCGGGAACGAATGCGAGTGACCCGCGAGGAGTATTGCTGGAAGTGCCACAAGACGATGGATCCGCTCGGTCTGCCTTTCGAACAGTTCGACCATATCGGCCGATACCGGGAGAAAGAGATCGTCGTGGACAAAGAGAAGAACAAGGCCACGACCGGTCCCCGGAAGATGACGACGGTTCCGATCGACACGACCGGCGCCATCACGGACAGCGGCGATCCGAAGCTGGATGGTCCTGTGAAGGGGCCGTTTGATTTGATGGAGAAGCTGGCCCAGTCGGAACGCGTCGAGCAGGTCTTCGTGCGGCACGTTTTCCGCTACTTCCTCGGCCGCAATGAAACGCTCGCCGACGGACCGACGCTCGTGGCCGCGCACAAGGCCTATCGGGAGAGCAACGGCAGTTTCAGAGCGCTGCTCGTGTCGCTGCTTTCCTCCGAGCCCTTCCTGTACCGAATTGCTCCAACGAGAGGAGCCGCGAAGTAAACATTCCAATGCTCAGTGTTGAAATGGGGCGGCGCCGCTTTCTCCAGAGCGCCTCGCTGGCGCCTCTTGCCCTTTCGATGTCGGGCCTACCGTCCACCAGTTGCAGGTCCTGCCAGCCGCCGTAGGTCACGTGATACGGCCGGCCCAGAGCGAGCGATTTGATCGCTTTGGTCGGTTCGCTCGTCATGCCGAAATCGCGGCCGACGCCGTAAACGGTCCAAGGTCGAAGCCCAATGCTCAAGATGCCGGTGTCTTGATCCCTAAACGTGGCAGCATCCTTTCTCCTTCTTTACCGATGGGGGCACGTCGTTGGCCGGGTTCTTTTCGAAGAACCCATTCGGTTTCAGCAGAAACCCCAAATACGCCGTTGGCATTACGGGATAATCCTCTGGCCGCGGGATATGCGTGTGCCCCATCGTATACCAGAAGACGATGTCGGTGTTCGCGATCGGCCGGTCCTGCTCGGTCCAGCGGTTCAAGCCGTCGCCGCCGCTGCTTTGATTCGGGTAATCGCCGGCTGCGTAGTTCTCATCGTGGCGATACGGCGTCACCCAGACGTGATGATTGACGAACCCCGCCCGCTTCCGCCACCAAGCCCGCGGCGACGCGTATGGAACGCAGTTGTCGCCCGGGAGAAACTTGTAGCCCACCGGTTCGCCAACGACGTTCTTGACCGTCTCGTTGATGATTTTCCACGTCCGCATCGATTCGAGGTTCAAATTCGCCCGCGCCTGCTTCTCGGTTTTGAGCAGCGTCGAGCGAGCACGAAACGCGTTCTCGAACGGATTGCGGTCGTCGATCTCGTCGGCGACGACGTCGATCTGCTGCACGGAATTGTCCACGCCGTCGAGATCGAAGTCGAGCCGCACGTTGAAAAAATGCTGATGATTGGGAGCGTAGACCTGCGGCGCCACCAGACAGCCGAACGCCGGCTTTTCGCCCGCCGGGAACGCCCCCAGCGACAGGATGCCGGTCAACTTGATCTCGAATTGAATGTTGCCGTCCTGATAGAGGTACCAGAAAAAGCCATATTCGTAGTTTTCGACTGTCGAGATCGAGGAAATGACTAGGCGGCGCGAGCGGCGTACTTCAGGCGTCTCCAAGCGGCGGTCGGTGTGCTTCCAGAGGATGCCGTAATCTTCTTCGTGCATGCAAATCGCGTTCTTGATTTTCAGCGGTTCGCCCCGACTCGTGCACATGGCGGCGTCGAAATACCGGATGAGGCCGAGGCAATCGCAGCCCAATTCCAGGCTATTCGCGCACATTCCCATCCCGTATTCGCCGACGTCGAATGCGTTCTTGCGTCGCTGCGTCGGCCCAGGGTCTCCGTAGGGAACCACCATCTCGTCGAGCGACGCCCGGTACAAGATCGAGCGATCGCGGCCGCCGTCGCGATAGCGGATGTGGTGCAGCGTCAGCCCCTCGCGGGCATTGAAGCCGATGACGAAATTCCATTTCTGCCAGCGCACTTGATTCCCTTCGACCTCGAACGTCGGTCCCTCGGGTTGGAGAATTTCCAGCGGTTTGATGTCGCTCCTTTTTTCGGCAACCCGGCTCGCGGCATAGTTCGACGGCATTGTCGGCAGCGGTACGCGTTCGAATTCCTCGACGCGGACAACCTGCATCGTGTTGAGGTCGACGACCGGCCTCAGACTCTCGATCGGCCGGGCATACCAGGGCCAGCGCACACTAAGCTGTGACGCCCGTAAGGACTTCCAACATGAAG
>JBAXFO010000811.1:0-2670 GCA_037139885.1 Planctomycetota bacterium | reverse complement strand
CACAACTACTATCCCGATTTCCTTTGGCGAAACGAGACGAAGGAGACGATCGCGGGGAACGTCGTGGAGAAGGGAGTGGCGGTCCAGCGGGCGAAGTACTCGCACGATCTATTCGTGGACGAGGCGGTCCGGTTCGTCGAGCGGAACAAGAGTCGGCCGTTCTTTCTGTATCTGGCGCTCACGATTCCGCACGCCAACAACGAGGCGGGCAAGAAGGGCATGGAGACGCCGAGCGACGAGCCGTATTCAAGGGAAGCGTGGCCGGAGGCGCAACGGAACCATGCGGCGATGATTACGCGGTTGGATCGGGACGTGGGCCGGTTGCTCGACAAGCTTCGCGAATTGGGGATCGACGAAGAGACGATCGTGATCTTTACGAGCGACAACGGGCCGCACCAGGAAGGGGGCGCGGACCCGGCGTTCTTCAACAGTTCCGGCGGTCTGCGCGGTTTCAAGCGGTCGCTGCACGAAGGGGGCGTGCGCGTGCCGACGATCGTGCGTTGGCCGGGTCAAGTCAAGGCGGGCGACGTCAACGCGCACGTCTGGGCGTTTTGGGACTTTCTGCCGACCGCCTGCGAGCTGGCGGGGACGAAATCGCCGGAGGAACTTGACGGCGTCTCGATCGTGCCGACGCTGCTCGGTCGTGGCGGGCAGAAGAAGCACGAGTTCCTGTATTGGGAGTTTCACGAAGGGGGCTCGAAACAGGCGGTGCGGATGGGCGACTGGAAGGCGGTTCGCAATG
This sequence comes from Planctomycetota bacterium, assembly GCA_037139885.1. Taxonomy (GTDB): domain Bacteria; phylum Planctomycetota; class Planctomycetia; order Gemmatales; family Gemmataceae; genus JAIEPT01. The sequence continues at coordinate 1,928 of JBAXFO010000811.1, read as the reverse complement.
CACCGGGCGGAAAGCTGGAACTGTACGACCTGAGCCGCGATCTCGGCGAGAAGAGCGAAGTGGCCGCGGATCATGTCGACGTCGTCCGGCGGATCGAGGAGTACCTCAAGACAGCGCGAACGGAGTCGGAGCAGTGGCCGTTGCGGGCAAAGAAGGGGAAGTAACATGAGGAACGCGCTGCCCACGCTATTTTGGGGACATCGACCCTCGCCAAAAAGGGACGGACAGCAATATGGGTGGCGCCCAGCGAGGTTCCGCGTCGCCATTGACCTTTTCGGTCGTCGGACGCTCTCGCCGCAGCCGGCGCAAGACCCAAGGCCGCGAGCATGCGATGGTGACGCATTTGGTGCGGAACAGACCCCCGTTTTCGCTAATATCTGCTGCCGAGCACGTCAAAGGGCATAAAAGCCGCCGTACGGGCGCGACGAGTCGTGCAGGGAGACGGACGATAGTTTCCGGTCCGAAGTTGCTGGATTCGCGATGTTTTCCAGCGTTTGCGTGATTCGTGTCGCCGGGGACGAGGCTGCCATGTTCGCCGCGCCTCCCGGAAACCAGGGGGAGGATTCGACGATCTGTACTACATTTTTGGGAACAAGAACGCTGAGCGGATCGCTACGAGGTCGTCGTCGTGGACGCTGGGGGCCACGCGGCGACGCGGTCCTTGTGTGCTGGTCGCGTTCGAGGGTGGGGATGGAGAACGGGATCGACATCGAAGTATCTCGTGCGAGATCGTCGGCATCGACCGTAAAGGGCATTCGTGGCGAGCTGGGGACGCGTCTACTTCGTCTTTCCTTTCAACTTCAACTGCACATTCATCAACGACTCGATCTCAGCAACGTGGCGCCGCTGCGACGATTCGGCGGCACGTGAAATGGCAGTAATTAGCCGCGCGTTGCCCGCTTCGGTAGCTTTGGCGAGCGCCCGCTCCAACTGTTGTGCCCCGAGCCAATAGACCGCGGCGGTCTCGGCGAGCAGCGTTTCGGCCAGCATCGGATTCTGGCCCCGCAGCCCTTTGCGGATTACTTTCATCTGATATCGAATCGCCTCGATGGTTGCCGGATCGGCTGGAATCGCGTCGATCCAATCGCATTCGGCTTTGAATGCGACGTTGCCGTAGTAATCCCGAAGCTCCGGGAACTCAGCGAACATTTGGCGAAGGGCGTGCAAGCTCTCGTCGTCGCCCGACAACACGCATTGCGATAGGTCGGCGATGTATTGGCCGAAGGCATCCGGCGACTCCTTCGGCGTCCCCCGCGGGCGTTTCGGCGTCGGGATCGCCGGCGGAGCTTCTTTGACGGGCTGCGTCTGGACTGGAGCTGGCGTTGGCGTCGGCGTGGGGAAGTCCGACGCGTTTGGACGCCGTCGATGCGGCGTTCGTGCCGGCACCTCTGGGTGCTTGCCATGAGGGCGGGTCGTCGAACGCTGCGGCGTCGCGTTCGAGGTCGCCCGCTTACTCGGGGCCGGCGCAGAGCGGCCCTTAGAGGTCCTGCGCTTCTTTGCGGGCTCTTTTTCGGGGGCGTCGATCTCAGCCGTCCGTGGCATGGTGGCGTCTCCATTTTCCGGATGTTTTGTGATAACCCGCCTCAACGAAGGCGGCGTGTACGACGGCCTCTGCCACCGTGTTGAGTTCTTCGAGGCTCGCCATGGCAGCGGCGATTCGGGCTTCCTGGGCGGCCGCGGCGGCACGCTGAGCTTTTTGCTCGGCGTCCTTCTTGTCGAATCTCGCGGCGACAGCGTCGGCGCGAGCACCGCTGCCCAGGTAGACGCGTTTGACGCGGTCGCCGTCGCGGACCGAGCAGTAGTAGTAGCGGCGGCCGTTAGCACGCTGATCCCAGGCCATGGTGGTGTCCGCTCCTCCCTGAAAAGTCGGCCCTGCGGCCGATCAAACCTGCGTCCAGTCTAACCGAGGAGGCGGGGTCGCACTAGAC
>JBAXFO010000810.1:0-2675 GCA_037139885.1 Planctomycetota bacterium | reverse complement strand
GTCCAAGGCGGCGTTCTTGCATCCGGGGAAATCGGCCACGCTCTTCTCGGGCGACAGCGTTCTCGGAGATTTCGGGCAATTGCACCCCAGCATCGCCGAACAACTTGGCCTCGGCGAACGTCAAATCTTCGTGGCCGACTTCGACCTGACGGCGCTGCAGTCGGCCCGGCCGCCGCGATTTAGTTATGCTCCGGTGGCCCGTTTCCCGGCCGCGCTGCGCGATGTCGCGATCGTCATCGACGACGCCATCGCCGGCGAAAAGATCGTGACCGAGATCAAGGCGGCGGGCGGCGAATTGCTTCAGGGCGTGCGTTTGTTCGATGTTTATCGCGGCGAAGGCATTCCCGAGGGAAAGAAGAGTTTGGCGTTCGCCCTCGCCTATCAAGCCGGCGATCGAACATTGACCGACAAGGAAATCGACAAGGCTCATAAAAAGATCGAAGACCGCTTGAAGCACACTCTCAAGGCACTCATCCGCGGCAAAGATTGCACCTGAACCTTGAGCGAGCCGGCGGCCGACATTCCCACGAGGACATCCCGTGCATCTGCGTTCTCTCTACGACGACCCCAAACCGACGATTTCGTTCGAATACTTCCCGCCCAAATCGGCCGAAGCCGAAGCGACGCTGGTCAATGAGACGACGCCGGGGTTGCTGAAACTGAAGCCCGCGTACATCTCCATCACCTATGGCGCCGGCGGCGGCACGCGCGACAGCACGCTCCGCATCGCGACGCGGCTCCGCAAAGAATACAACGTCGAACCGCTGATGCACTTCACCTGCGTCGGTTCGACGCGCGAACAACTGAGCGACTATCTCAACGAAGCAAGGCTCATCGGCCTGGAAAACGTGCTCGCCTTGCGCGGCGACCCGCCCAAAGGGCAATCGACGTTTCAGGCGACGGCCGGCGGTTTCGCCCACGCCACCGATCTGATCCGCTTTATCAAAAGCCGAGGCGACTATTGCATCGCCGCCGCCTGTTATCCCGAGGGGCACGTCGAATCGCGCTTCAAACACGACGACTGGGATCGCGCGGCCGAGAAGGTGAAAAACGGGGCCGAGTTTCTCATTTCGCAGCTCTTCTACGATTGGTCCGACTATCTCGACATGATCGAGTATCTGAAGGTGAAGCACGACGTGAACGTGCCGATCATTCCGGGCATTCTGCCGTTCCAGGGAGCGGAGCAGATCAAGCGCTTCACGAGCCTGTGCGGGGCCAAGCTCCCCAAACCGCTCCGCGACAAATTGGAAGCTCACGCCCAGGATGAAGAAGCCGTGCGTCAGATCGGCGTGGAAGTCTGCACGGAATTGTGTCTACGATTGCTTGACCATAAAGCTCCTGGGTTCCACTTCTACTGCCTGAACCGCGTGGCCAGCGTGACGCAGATCGTCAAGAACCTCGGGTTGTAGAGGCTGAGGCGTTCGAGAGTTTCGCGAAGCCATAAGCTATTTAATCTAGCATGTCGAGTCTAAGCGCCGCGCGCTCGGCCGTGGCGCCGGCGCCGAACGGAAGCGGCCCGGCACGTCTCGATTTCTTTCATAGAATACGGTCAACTTCCAAATCAATGGCTCGAACTCGCCGCGTCGTTGGCGGGTTCGCGAAAGGGGTGGAGCGATGCGGTTGGCGACGATACAGACATGGGCGGGACCGCGGGCCGCGGTGCAGGTGGGCGACGCGTTTGTCGATGTGCATGCCGTCGATGCGAATCTGCCCGCGGGCATGCGGCAGCTCCTTGAGGGCGGGCCGGCGCTCCTGCACGCGGCGGCCGAGGCGGCGCGGCGGCCGGGAGCGTTTCGCTATGAAGGCAAGGAGATCCAATTCTTGCCGGCGGTGCACGAACCACGCAAGATCGTGTGCGTCGGCCTCAATTACAAGGATCATGCGGCCGAGAGCGGGTCGCCGATCCCGCGCGATCCGGTCCTCTTCAGCAAATACAACACGGCTCTGATCGGCCACGAAGGGACGATCGTGTTGCCGGCGGTGAGCCAAAAGGTTGACTACGAAGCGGAGTTGGTCATCGTCATCGGCAAACGCGGGCGAAATGTGCCCGTGGCGGCGGCCTTGGATTATGTGGCGGGGTATACCTGCGGCCATGATGTGTCGGCGCGCGACTGGCAGCTCGAAAAAGACGGCAAACAATGGATGGCGGGCAAGACGTTCGACACGTTCGCTCCCGTCGGTCCCGTGGTCGTGACGGCGGATGAAGTCGGCGACCCGCACAAGCTGCGCATCCAACTTCGCCTCAACGGCCAAACCATGCAGGACAGCAACACAGCCCAATTGATTTTCTCGGTGGGGCATGTGGTGGCGTATCTTTCACAGATCATGACGATCGAGCCGGGCGATTTGATCTTCACGGGAACGCCGCCGGGCGTGGGCGTGGCCCGCAAGCCGCCCGTGTTTTTGAAGCACGGCGACGTGTGCGAAGTCGAGATCGAAGGGCTGGGTGTGTTGCGGAACCGCGTCGTTCAAGGTTAAGAAGCGAATGGATTTCCCACGGGAGTATGCTGCGATGAGTGAAGGATTTTCGGAAGTCACCAGCAAGAGCTGGTTCGAACGCATTATCGAATCGATCAAAGGCGTGCTGATCGGCTTGGTGGTTTTCGTGATCGCGTTTCCGCTCCTCTTTTGGAACGAAGGAAACTCGGTAAGAACCTATTTGGGCCCCAAGAAGG
>JBAXFO010000809.1:0-2675 GCA_037139885.1 Planctomycetota bacterium | reverse complement strand
GTAGTCGTAGTCCTGGGCTTCGCCGTCCATGGGCTTGCCGGTGTCGACGTCGTCTTCTTCATCGAGGGAGACGACCTGGCTGGCGGATTCGTCTTCGACGGAAATGTCGGAGTCGTCGAGAGCCAGCTCGAAATCGCTGGAGCCGGAGTCGACGGTTTCTTCGCTGTCTTCGTCGTCGAGGGCGGGAAGTTCGAAGTCGGTCTCGAAAAGATCTTGTTCTTCGGTGTCGGCCCCCCTGCCCTTGCCCTTCGCTTTGGTCTTCTCGGGGCCTTTGTCCTTGGCTTTGGATTTCGCCTTGGGAGCGGGTTCTTCTTCGACATCGTCGAGAGCGAGTTCGAATTCATCGTCGCTGTCGGTTTCGCCATCGTCGAGGGCGAGTTCGAATTCGCTGTCATCCGTGCTGGAATCGTCGCCGCTGAGATCGTCGAGGCTGAGCTCGAATTCGCTGTCGTCGACGCTGGGGGCCTTGGCCGGCTTGCCCTTGGCCTTGGGTTTGGGCGTGGGGGGCGCCTGGAGGTCGAGCTCGAAGTCGGCGCTGTCGTCGTCTTTCGGAGCTTCCAGGGAAATACCCCGGTCGCTCGGCCGGCTCAAATTGATGCCGCTCTTGGGGCCTTCGGAATCGACCTCGGCTCCCAGGTTGATCGCGTCTTCGTCGAGTTCGAGGCTGAAATCTTCGTCGGAATCGCCGGGCACAAGATCGAACTCGGTGTTCTTCTTCGGCGCCGGCTTGGGCGATTTCGGCGGCGCCGACTTCGCGCTCTTGCCCGCTTTCGGCGCGGCGACCACCTGACTCGATTCGTCGTCGGTCGCCTGCGTCGGGCTGCCCAGATCGTTGTCGGAGAGCTCAAACGGCGAGCCCGGTTTGCCGACGTTCGTAGGGTTCGTTTTGAAAATCGTGTCCGACTTCTTGTCGGCCTCGGCCTTCTGAATTTCCTGATCGAGGTCGATCTCTTCGGTATTGATCATATTTTCCGACGCACGATGCGTGCCCGTCGGCCGGGACAAACGCACATCGCTTTCGGAGGCGGCGGGAGCGTCGTTATCCATGGGAACGAGACGTACGCCGCTGTCGGCGGGCGATTGGCCGAGCTTGCCGCGCCGGCCGATCCCCGACTTGCGCGAGGCCGACGCGGGGCCCGATTTCTTGTTCGTCGATAATTCGCCCAGACGTACATCGCTGTCGCCGACGGTCGGTTCGAGATCGCCGCTCAGTTGGATGCTGAAATTGTCGGAACCATCGGAGACGAGCTTGACGTCGCTATCGCTGCCTTGTTTGGGAGTCTTCGACGCCTGCGATTTCGGGGCGGACGATTTGAGCATTCCCGATTTGCTGCGTACGGCCGATCCTTCGAGGGAAAGCGGCTCTTTGCCGATCTCGACGCTCTCGTCCAGATCGAAATCGAAGACCTCGCCCCCCTTCGCGCCGGCCACGGGGCGGGGCGTTTTGACGCCCGACTTGGGACCGCTCGACGCAGCCGGCTTCTGCGCCAGGGCGTCGCCAAGCACCATTTCCGGATCGCTTTCGCCGAGGCGTTGGCGTTGGAGCTCTTGAATGTCTTGAATGCGGAAGCGTAAGGTGCCGCGATCTTGGAAGGAGCGGATTTGATTCTTCTGAGCGAGCCCCTTGAGGTCGTCGACCTTCATGCTGAGGACTTGGGCCGCTTCTTGAAGGGTGTAATAACCTTGAACCATGGCAATATGCTCCGCGCCGCTGCCGGAAGCCCGCTCCCGAAATCGAGAGAAGTCCCCACAACGCCAATTTTACCCTCGCCCCGGACGGTTGCAAAGTGCGAATGAATCGAGGAATGGGGAAATCCGCGAAATCTCAAACGTCCAGAGCAAGTGTACCGGTTATTCGGGATGTGCGCGCAGCCTGTGCAAGTCGGCCGCGATGCGGGATCGACTCCGATCATTCACGCAGGAAATACGTCGAGAGCGTGAAAATCGCTGGAAAATCCTTGCAATCCGCAGCACGAAGGGGGTTAAATGAAGGAGTCTCGCGCGTTCTCGTAAGCCTTGAGGAGTCGTCGTGGCCAAGAACACTCCCCGTTTGATTGTCATCACCGGAGTTACAAAGGGCCTGGGATTGGCCATGGCGGCTAAGTTCGTCGAACTGGGACACACGGTTCTGGGCTGCGGGCGTTCGCGAGATGTGGTCGAAACCTTGCGCCGCAGCCATCGCCCGCCGCACGATTTCGCCGCCGTCGATCTCGCCATCGAAAGCCAGGTCGAACCCTGGGCGGCACGCCTTCTCTCCACGCACGGCGCTCCCGACCTGCTCATCAATAACGCAGGCGTTATCAATAAAAACAGCCCTCTCTGGCAAGTGCCCGCGGAAGAATTCGATCGCGTGTTCGACGTGAATGTCAAAGGCGTCGCCAACGTCATCCGGCACTTTGTCCCCGCCATGATCGCGAAGAAATCCGGCCTCGTCATCAACTTCAGCAGCGGTTGGGGCCGCACCGTCGCGAAAGACGTCGCCCCCTATTGCGCCAGCAAATGGGCCATCGAAGGCCTGACCATGGCCCTCGCCGAAGAACTCCCCCGCGGCATGGGCGCCATTCCCCTCAACCCCGGCATCATCGACACCGACATGCTCCGCAGCTGCTTCGGCGGCACAGCGAGCCGTTATCCAGCGCCTGCGAAATGGGCCGAGAAAGCGGTGCCGTTCATCC
>JBAXFO010000808.1:0-2679 GCA_037139885.1 Planctomycetota bacterium | reverse complement strand
ACGCGGTACGCCGCTTTGATGCTCGTGGCGCGCGATTCGAGTTGGCCGTCGGTGAAGAGTTTGCCGTGTTCGCCTTCGGGTAGGCCGGCGATGGCGAGCGTGAGCGGTAACAGACTCATGAACTCGCGGGCACGCTGCTGCTGGCGTTCGGCCGCTGGATCGACGCTCATGACAAAGGCCTCCGTTTTTTTATCGAACAACGCCGGTTAGACCGAGTTTCGCCCGCGTGTCCGCTTCGATCGCCCAGGCCGGATAACTCGGCAACGGCGGCGGCTCCAATCCCGGAACTTGCACGTTCAAGTTTTGCGGATCGAAACCGACCGCCAGATCGATGTCGGCGCCGTCGATTCCCGATTGCAGCTTATCGAGATCGCCCCGGGTCATTCCTTGCGGGAAGAACCGCAGATCGTTACGGGCGCCGGCGCCGCTAAGCGACTTAATCAGTTGCTCCAAGTTTTTGCAATCGTTCATGCTGACGTTCACCGGTTGATTGGCGGCGATCTGTTGCCGCGCCTTGGCCAGCATTTCCAGGTTCGCCAGCATCCGCAAGCGCTGAATCTCGCGGCGCAAACGGACGTTGGTGTAGACGACATTCTTACAATAAAAGGCATAGGTACGGATACCATCGATCATGCGGGCGCGAAAATCGGGATCGACTTTCTTCAGATCGAAATTCTCGCGGCGCAGGCGGTAGTACGATTCGTCGAGCCGGGCTCGTTCGAGCTCTTCGACGACGTCTTTAATGCGCAGATCGTGAATTTTTTGGGCGGATTTGAGATTTTCGCCCGCGGATTTCTCGTCCGTCACTCGCGAGAGCGAATCGACGAACTCGCTCTTGGCTTGCAAGGCGCTACGGTAAAACTCCGAAGGCCCGCTCGGCATGCAGCCGACCAGACCGGGAGCGAGCAAAACGGCCATCAACCACCGCGCCGTCATCGCTTGGGCCCTCGCGGATCGCTCAGTTCGCCAATCCGCTCAATGAACTCCGGTCCGCCCGGCAAACCGCGGATGCGTTCAAATTCCTTCGCCACCTCGCGAACCGCGGCCTGCATCTTCGCCGCCTGTTCCCGGATGCGCGCCACCGTTCCCTCGTCGTCCGGCATCGGCAGCGCCTGGGCGCGCCGACTCGCCTCGCGAAAATGCGCGGCACGCGCCGCAATCTTCCGCTCGGCAACATCCATACTTGCAGGATCGTTCACCGCACGCAAGACGCTCGCGATCTCGGCGTAGTTCGCCACTTGCTCATCGATGGCGATTTGGTACGCATCCCGGCAGCCCGCGGCTCCCAGAACCAACGCAAGGATCGTCAACGATTTGGACACGATCGCAACCTCACGGCATGGACTTCTCGAAGACGCCGCGAATTTCTTGCAGCACGAGATTGCCGCCGGGAACACGCTGCACGCGGGCGATTTGACCGACCAATTCCTTCCGGAGCTTTTCGAATTGCGGACGGAAATTGCGGGCGAGCTTTTCGCGTTCCTCGGCGGAGGGGGGCGCTAGAGCTTCCGATTGTTTGCGCGTCGCGATGAACATCTCGGCCTGGCCGCGCAGAGCCGCCTGCTGCGCCTTGCCCGAATCCTCGTCGACGATCATTTCAAGCGTCTTCGTCATTTGGCCGAGCGTGTCGACGAGTTTCACCAGCGTCTCTTCATATTTGGGGGCGCCGTCTTGCGCGAGCCCCCCATAAACCGGACTGAGCACGACAATCGCCGCGAAAATGCGCACCAACATGGCAGCCTCGTTTCGCTGAAGGTCGGCCGGCTTACTTACGCCGAACAATGGCGGCGAACGCGCTTTCCGCCTTGCTCAATTCTTGCATGAGCGGCTTCATCGCTTCGGAATATTTGTCGTTCGCTTCGGTCAAAACCTTCTTCATTTCGCGGTGAGCGTTTTTCAATTCTTCTTGCGTGGTGATGATGCGCGGCTGAAATTTGGCCAGGTACGCCTTCTTCTCTTCATCCGTGGGCTTCGTGAGCGAATTGGCCCGGCTCGAAAGGTTTTGCAGCTTGAGAGCGGTCTCTTCGAGCTTCTTGGCTTCGGCGACCGCCTCGTCGATTTCCTTCTTCGCCCCTTCGTCGTCCTTGCCCGATTCTTTTTTGCGCATGAATTCTTCCACGCGGTTCTTGATGTTCCCCGTCGAGGTCGCGACTTCGGACACGAGGTTGTTCGAATTTGCGATAACGCTCTCGCGATTATCCTTTTCGCAGCCGAACACCAACGCGGCCAACACGCAGAAACTCGCCCGCAACCACGAACGCACCATGGAAAACTCCTTGAAGAACGGCTCCCTGCCTCGCAACGGACGAGCATTCATCCGCATCTCGCCGTCAACGGGGAATATAGCAATTTCGGCCTTGCAAGGCGAGAGCGTGCCAAGGGCGGGCCGTTGATGTAGGATGAAACGAACGACCCCCCGCTTTCTTTCCTGGGTTGGCCATGTCGCGCGTTCGAACATTCATCGCCGTCGATCCGGGCGGCCCCATTCGCGATCACCTCCTCAACGTGCAGCGCAAGCTGGCCCGCGAAGTCCCCGACGTCAAATGGGTCGAAGAAAACAACTTTCATTTGACTCTCCTCTTCCTGGGCGAAGTCCGCGATCGCGATCTGCCGAACGTCTGCCGCGCCGTGTCGAAGGCGGTCGACGGCTTGCCGTCGTTTGCGATCGAGGTGAAGGGC
>JBAXFO010000807.1:0-2684 GCA_037139885.1 Planctomycetota bacterium | reverse complement strand
ATTGAGAGCCTTGCGGTGAAGAACACCGATTTCCGACAAGTGCTCTACACGGCGAAGAGTTGCCAACTCGTCGTCATGGCGCTGAAGCCCAAGGAAGAAATCGGAGCGGAAGTCCACAAGCTCGACCAGTTCTTCCGCGTCGAGGAAGGGGCGGGCGAGGCCGTTCTCGACGGCGTCAGGACGCCGATTCAAGCGGGCTTCGCAGTCCTCGTCCCGGCTGGGACCAATCACAACATCATCAATACGGGTAATGTTCCGCTGAAGCTCTACACACTCTACGCCCCGCCCAATCATCGAGACGGCGTCGTCCACCATACCCGCGACGAAGCGGAGGCCGACAACGAACACTACGATGGCAAAACGACGGAATAAGGAATCAAACGCATTAAGGCATTAAGCGTCCAGTGAAGGTTTCAAAGCTCAGCGTCGAGAAGTTGGCCGAGAGCATCGGCTCCGCGTTACGAGTGCCGAGTATCGGTTGTCCACTGCGAGGAATCCCATGCCCCATGGCGAAAAACACCGTACCGACCGCATTGGTTGGCTGCGAGCGGCAGTTTTAGGCGCGAACGACGGCATCGTTTCAACCGCGAGCCTGATCGTCGGCGTCGCGGCTGCCCATGCGAATAGCCACGACGTCTTGGTCGCTGGGGTCGCCGGTCTGGTCGCGGGGGCCATGTCGATGGCCGCGGGTGAGTACGTCTCGGTCAGTTCGCAGTCGGATACCGAACAGGGCGATCTGGCACGCGAACGCAAGGAACTCGCGACCGACGCGGCGGCCGAGCTGGCGGAATTAACGGCGATCTACGTCCAGCGAGGGCTGGATCCCTCCCTCGCCAAGCAGGTCGCCGAGCAACTCACAGCTCACGACGCGTTCGCCACACATGCTCGGGACGAACTCGGCATCTCCGATACGCTCAGCGCAAGGCCCATCCAGGCGGCGCTCGCTTCGGCGGGCGCGTTCGCCGTTGGCGCGGTCATGCCCTTGCTGACCATCTTTGTTGCCAGCGAGGCATATCTCATCCTCGTTGTCGCCGCCACTTCGCTGGTCTTCCTCGCGATTCTAGGCGGCATGGCTGCGTTCGTCGGAGGGGCGAACGCGACCCGGGGCGCATTGCGTGTCACATTCTGGGGAGCAATCGCCATGGCGCTGACCGCTGGCGTCGGGGCCTTGTTCGGAACGGTGGTTTGAGACTGGGTCGATCCGGCGAACGAGCAGCGGAGAAACGATCCCCGTGCAGTACAAAGACCGTTCGCCGCAGAGAGACAACATGAGCCAACCGATGAACTCCGCTCCGACCGTCGAACCGCTTCAAGAAGGGCCGGCGTCTTCGAGGACAGACTGAGGCAACAGTCGTCGAACCTGCCGACGCCAATCACGCAACACATTCGCCTGGCTCGCGAACACCGTCCAAGGTCACCTCGCCGAAAAGCCGACGCCGTCGCTGTTGGTCGGGGTGTGAACGGTTACCCACATCTTGTATCAACCGGTGAAGTACAAAGAGTTGCTGGTTAGTGCGCGGCGACCGAACAGTTGCGAACGTGAAATGCGTACTCCTCATGCTCCGCATGAGGAGTTCCTCAGGCGAGCGTGAGGAGTCCTCTGGCCGCCCCATCATCTGACGCGTGAACACTACCCCTCCGCCAAAATCGCGTCCGCTGTCTCAGCCGCGCTTTGCGGCGTCGAATAGTATCCCGACGCCAACCGCGCGGTCACTTCCTGAATGCGATTCTCCCGTACGTCCGGCTGATCCCGCACGAGATCGAGCAATCGCGTCAATTCCGGCGACGGCGTATAACTATCGTCCCCAATCCCCGCCACACTCGAGGCGCTCGACGCCGACGATGGCGCCGCCGCGGCAGGCGGTTTCGGCGTGAGCGAAGCGCTCGGAATGCCGTTATTGGTGATTTTCATGGCCTATCCTCCCTCTCCGTGTTCGTTCCAAAGGGATTATCGAAGGAATTTCCCTCTCCGTGCGTCGATTCTCAAGGTTTCCTTCGATCAAAGACGATGTTGAGGAAGGATGATCTTCGTCTGCTGTCCGTAGCGAATAGGGAACCCATGACGTCTGCGAACGAAGCTCACGCCGGCACACCACCACGAAAGCGAACAACGCTTCGCTTTTTTGTGAACGCGTGTCTACTCATCGCCATGTTCGGCATCGCGTTCTTCGCCAGCGCCAGGTACCGCAAACTCCAAAAACACGCACATCCCCCCGAGTCCGCGGAAGCCAAGCCGCTCCCCGCCCCGGTCCGATGGAACTTTTCCGGCAACGTGACCGAACTCCTGAGCCGGGGCGACCAGGCCCTCGCCAATCAACGCTTCGCCGAGGCGCTCAATCATTACAAGGAATTCCTGGAAATCGATGCGACGGGAGCCGGGACGATTCACTACCGCGTCGGCCTCTGCAACGAATCGCTGCTCAAGACCGATCTCGCCATCGCAGCCTATCGACGCGCCATCGGCGGCACGCCGTCCGCCACGCTCAGCCTGGCGGCCAATCTGGGCATTGCGCGGTGCCTGTTGCGCATGAACGAAGCGGTCGCCATGCGTCAACTGCTGACGCCGTTCCTTCTGGATGAGTCCCGCCATGAAGGCCTGCCGACGGCATTTGTCGCCGAAGCACGTTACCTGGCCGCTTTGTCGCTGACGCGGCAGACTTCGTATTCCGCGGGCGGCGGTCTTG
>JBAXFO010000806.1:0-2686 GCA_037139885.1 Planctomycetota bacterium | reverse complement strand
GGCGGTGTCGTCGTAGGCGTTTTCCACGGTGGCCAGGCCGAATGCGATCGGAGCTTTCGCTCTCATGACGCGGCCCACGGAACGGACGACGGTGTCGTAGACGTTTTCGAGAAGCACGCGATGATACCAGGCGGCCCCGACATGTTTGCCCAGGCCGATCATCATCATTTTCATCCAGCCGCTTTCGATGGAGCCGCAATAGCTCGTATGCGGTTTGATGCGGGCGACGACGCCAATGTGATCGGCCGCGGCGGCGATCCTGTCAAGATAAACGGGCCAACCTTCGGGAGTCTTGCCGACCTCGACGACATCCATGGACGCCCGGATCGGGCAGCCGACGAAGTCTTCCTTGATGCCATAGCTTTCGAGCACGGCTTGCTGGCCCGCGGGAGTGCCGCCGCCGTGGCTGCCCATGGCGGGGACGATGAACGGCACGGCTCCCAGATCGCGGAGGTGTTGCACGCAGCTTTTGAGGATCACGGCGATGTTGTTGATGCCGCGGCTGCCGCCAGTGAGGGCGACGGTTTGGCCGGGCTTGATGGCGCCGTTGAGGTTGAGCTTGGCGAGCGTCTCGCGGACGGCGGCGGGGATGTTGTCGATCCGGGGCCGCGCAAAATGTTGACGAACGCGCAGGATGCGGGGGATTTGCATAAGAGGGCTTCCTGGGATCTCCGCAAGGGGAGCGGAGCAGTGGGGTTGGCCTGGGCGAAGGCTATTCTACCGTGAGCGGCGGGATTTTTCACCACTTTGTCGCATACGCCGCGGCGACATCGGAGAAAATGCGGAGGTTGGCCAGCTGCATCGACTGCACCATCGCACGCAATTCCGGAGCGACCCGGCACAAGGCCAGATCGCTGCCGAAGGGTTGCAGCGAACGATGGAAGTCGCCGATCATCGTCATGGCCTTGGTCGACATGCGGTCGACGTTTTTGAGATCGATCAAGATCTTGAGATGGGGCCGATGGAGATGCGCGGCAAGTTCCTTGCGAATGGTTTCGATTTCGTCTTCTTCGACGATGACGGAGTCGTTAAAGCGGACGGTGGTGATGCCTTGCTCGCGGCCGATGCGCAGGCGGCCGGTCAGCTGGCCGGTGAGGGCGTTGAGTTTGCCGATGATCTGAGCGGCGGCGTCGGCGGCTGTTCCCCGGGGGCGAATGTCGCTATCGTCGTCGTCGTGGGCGGAGCGCTCGGATTTGAAGTCGACGCAGTTGGCTTCCCATTCTTCGACATCTTTGGTGGCGAGCACGTTGTTTTCGAAGTGGATCAAAAACTGCAGATGGCCGACTTCGAGGCAATCGCCCGTACGAATGGGCCACTCGGCTCCCGAGGGAAGGAGTCGGCCGTTGAGCATTGTCGGCTCGCCGCTGCTGAAATCGCGGACGAAAACGCGGTCGTGCCGCGTGACCAGGGCGCATTGACGGGGGCCGAGATGCTTGGCGCGGAGTTGACACATGGTGTCGGAGCCGAGCAGGAAAAGGTCGACATTGATCGAGATCGGCAGCCCCATCTTGGGACCGTTGGCGGCGATCAGAAAAAATTTCATGGACTGCATCCTTCCTAAGGCGCAGCTTCGAGACGCAAGAGGGCTGCTCGCGCAAATCTTGGGTCGCAGGTCTCCGCCCTGCCGTCGACGCCAAAACGCTTCGAAACTTCGGAAGACCAATTATAGCATGGGCAAGAGCGAGGAGAAGCGAGAGATCGAAGAAAATGGCCGCGTGTGGCGACACGATTGCAACGCGTCAAAGATAGGGACACGTTGAAAATGCGTCGCCACGAAATCCGGTTATTTGTTCGGCCAGGGCTTGGCCCAGAACGTTTCGCCGCTGAGATTCATTTCGGGCTGCGGCTCGATTTCGATATCGCCGTTGACGGTGCACTGGCACGAGAGCCGCATCTCGTTTTCGTTGCCGATGGTGGACAGCATGCGGAAGAGCGTGAATTTCTCGAGAATGCCCTTGGGCGACAGGTTTTCCGCTCCCTTTTTGACGAGGAGCCGGCATTCGCCGCAGGAGCCCATGCCCATGCAGTTCGCGTAACGAAACAGACCTTGATAAACCTCGACGCCTTCACGGCGCAGACTCTCGCGCAGGTTGGCGCCGGCGGGGACTTCGAGTTCGAGCTTTTTACCGGGGATGCTGATCTTGGGCATCGACGAATTCCTTAACATGAGCGACGGCGGAACCGTTCCTACAATTGTAGACAAATCGTCGTTCCGGTCCACTCGGTCCTTTTTTCCTGGCCCAGGTGTCTCGATGGTTCGGGTTGCCCATGTTAGCGACGTTCACATCACCGCTTCGCCTTTGGGCCTGGCGCTACGCGATTTCCTTTCGAAGCGTTTCGGTACGCTCGTCAACTTGCGTTTGCATCGCGGCAAGAACTTCCGTCTGGCCGACGAAGTGGCCCTCGCCTTCGAACGCGACTGCCGGCAGCGGGGCGTCGACAGCGTCATCTTCTCCGGCGACGCCACCAACTTCGGCCTGCCCAGCGAGATGGCGCGGGCGGCGGAGATTCTCGGCGTCGGCCGCATGCCCGGGTTGGCGGTGCCCGGCAATCACGATTATCTCGTCAAGGCCGCCGAACGTTCCGGCGCTTTCGAACGTTGCTTCGCGCCTTGGCAGCAAGGCGAGCGGCTCGATGGCCAAATCTATCCGTTTGCTCAAAAGGTGGGCGAGGTCTGGTTCATCGG
>JBAXFO010000805.1:0-2687 GCA_037139885.1 Planctomycetota bacterium | reverse complement strand
TCTTCATGTCCGGCGCCGCCAGCGAGTGCGACCTCTTCGATTACAAGCCCGAACTCATCCGCCGGCACGGCCAACCGTTCAACCCCGGCGGCCGCGTCGAACTCTTCCAAAGCGATCCCGGCCCCGTGATGCGGAGCCCCTTCGGCTGGGCTCGCCACGGCGCCAGCGGAACGTGGATCAGCGACATCCTGCCCAATCTCGCGCGCTGCGTCGACGACATGTGTTTTTTGCCCGCGATGGTCTCCCGGTCGAACGTCCACGGCTCCGCCACCTTCATGCAAAACACGGGCTTCCTCCAGCCCGGCTTTCCGAGTATGGGCGCCTGGCTCAGCTACGGTCTCGGCAGCATGACGCAGGATCTCCCCGCGTTCGTCGTCATGCCCGACAGCCGCGGCTTCGCCCCGAACGGCCCCGCCAACTGGAGCGCCGGCTTCCTCCCTGCCGGCTTCCAGGGAACTCTCCTGCGGCCCAACGACCCCAACCCCATCTTCGATCTCTTCCCTTCCCCGCAAAGCCACATCACTCCCGCCAGCGAGCGCGACGGCCTCGCGCTCCTACAACAGCTCAATCGCCAGCACCTTCAGCAGCGTCCCGGCGACTCGCGGCTCGACGCTCGCATCGGCAGTTACGAACTCGCCGCTCGCCTCCAACTCAGCGCTCCTGAGGTCCTCGAAATCGCCGGCGAAACGCAAGAAACCCACCGCCTCTACGGCCTCGACCGCGACACGACCCGCGAGTTCGGCCGCAACTGTCTGATCGCCCGCCGGCTCCTCGAACGCGGCGTCCGCTTCGTGCAACTCTGGTCCGGCGCCGACAACGGCTTCCCCCGACGCAACTGGGATTCGCACGAAGACATCGAGCGCGATCACGCCGATATGGCCACGAGCATGGACCGCGGCTGCGCCGGCCTCCTTCGCGATTTGAAACGCCGCGGTCTGTTGGACGACACCATCGTGATGTGGACCACCGAATTCGGCCGCATGCCCTGCACCCAGGGGGGCCGCGGCCGCGACCATAATCCGTTCACGTTCACAAGCTGGTTCGCCGGCGGCGGCTTCAAGGGGGGCACGACGTACGGCGCCAGCGACGAATGGTCGTACCGCGCCGCCGAGGGAATCGCCACCTGCTACGACGCCCACGCCACGATCCTGCACCAGCTCGGCATCGACCACTCCCGTCTGACGTTTCGCCACAACGGCATCGACCGCCGCCTAACGGACGTTCACGGGCACGTGATCGATTCGGTTCTGTCATGAGGCGACCGATCGGCACGGCGGACTCGTGGCAACAGCGAGCGTTGCCGGTCCTGGACGAACGGGCTGCGGCTGGCGCGCCGCCGCGTGGCCGACGGACGCCCTGGCGATGGACCGAACGTTGCCGTGGCTCGTACGCCGGCTCGCCATCGGGACGCGTTCGCACGTACGCTTCGTGAAGCCAACGCACGTCGATATGGTGCGCCACAACGAAGCGAATCCCACCCCCATGCGATCCACGACCGTCATATTGTCTCACCGGCGACGGCTGGCGCGTGACGTCAGAAGAAAAGATCGAGGTTCCCGGCGGACCCGTCGGCGTGCTCAAGGCGATCAAAGATGCCGGCGCCTTCAAAGCGGGCGAGACCGGAACGGAAATGATCACCGACCTGGCCTCGCATTCGCTCGACATTCGCTCGACCCACCCTACGGAGTTTCTGGGGCCATTTTAAGGACGATCAAAATGGCCTCGTACGCATGGTATTGGTTTCGTTTGATTTGGTGGGCCTCTATTCTCGTTCCTGTGGCGTTTGTAGTTGTTGCCGTGATTAATCCCGGGCTTTTCCTTCGTATACGGTTTCTTGCTGTTCGGGTGGTTCGTAACGATTGGTGTTGTGCGATCGTCACTGACATGCCCGAGATGTCGAGGGACATACTACTGGGGGCCGAACGGGTTTGAACCGCTAGCCAAATCATGTGCGCGATGCCGGTTAAAGAAATGGGCGGATGTCAGCACGCGTGGAAACGACGTCGGATGAGGAAAGGCAAAGCAACACTGGCGTTTACGCCATACCGGGCTGGCGGCCGAAGAGGCCCACTCGCCAGACTTGAAACCCCGAATGAACACCCGTTCACAACCAATTCATGAATTTGCGATTTCAGCCAGTCCATTCTGCTATGCGTGGGGTTTCATCTTTGTTAGCATAAAAATGTCCGCCCTGCCCCGGCCCAACGCGTTCGCCCACCTGCATTCGTTTCGCCCCAATCTGGAAGACGTATCATGCGTGGATTGTCTGCGATCCTGGTTGTGATCGGATGCCTTTTGACGAACTCGCCAAGCCGAGCGGCGGTCGATTTGCCGTCGGGGGCCCGCGTCGAGAAGGCGGATTTCGAACGCCACATCATGGGCGTGCTCGGTCGCGCCGGGTGTGCGACGGGGAATTGTCACGGTTCCTTTCAGGGCAAGGGGGGATTGCGACTCTCGCTTTTCGGTTTCGAACCGGAACGCGATTATTTCGCCCTGACGCGCGACAGCATGGCTCGCCGCATCAATCCGGTCGATCCCGAACGCAGTCTTTTGCTTCAGAAAGCCACCGGGCAGGTGCCGCACGCGGGCGGGGTTCGCTTCAGCAAAGATTCCTGGCAATATCAACTGCTCCGCGACTGGATCGTCGCCGGCACGCCCTGGCTGGCGGGAAGCGGCGATGTCAAAGT
>JBAXFO010000804.1:0-2697 GCA_037139885.1 Planctomycetota bacterium | reverse complement strand
GATCGCCGCGGACATGCCGTCGCCAATTTGGCACGCGGCAATGAAATGACGAGGTTGACCACCACAATTGACAACCGTGTGGACGGCAATCAGCAACGTAGCGGAAAAGTCGTTGAGTTCGATCTGCCGTCCTAGAAACTCTTCATATTCCCGCTGCGAACGCCGCAGTGTGAAAGCCTCGTCCACTGCCTTGTGAGCCGCCGCCATCGCCACAACCAAAGCCTCTTGAATCGTGCGAAGGTCTTCACCCGCGCATAAAAAATAAGGTTCAGTGCGTTGTAACGACTCCAGCCATTCTTTATCACTCGATCGAGGTTCTAAGTGGAAGGTTGCTAACGAAGCTTCCAAACTCATTTGCGCTGCTCTGCAAGCCTCCTTAGCGCCAATTCGCGAAAATCGCTTGGAGCCCGCTCCGTCCGACACAGCGATGACTGTCCACGGATCTACCCTCCCGAACTCAAACCAGTCGTCACTGTTCGTGCCTTCGTGCTTGTGCTTCTTGCCACGAACACGCGCACCGATGAGGGAGTATTTATCCTCTGTCCGGCCCGCTCTGGCATCATGATCCTTGTGGGGTTCTGGGCCGGGTTCGACCGGCAGGAATCTCCATTGGGAACCTGCCGTGGCGACGGGTGGGGAGCTAAAGGTGTCATTCAAGGTTGCGCTGCCATGTGGGACCGACACTCCATTGCCCGAAGCAATGATCGGCTCGCCGGGTTTGGCTTGGGCAACGACGTTCGACTCGCCTGAATCATTAGGACTTATACTTGTCGGCGAGGATGCACCGGCTTGATTCGACTCCGCCGGCGGTCCGCCGCTTTTCGGTTCTGACTGTTGTTTCATGGCGATTTCTTCCGAAAGGAATTTTGCGGCACGTTTGAGCAAGCTTGGGGAGCACCGAAGGGCGGCCGACATGGCCTTCTGGAAATTCTCGTGGTTCTTCGTCGCTTCCTTGTTGATGTCGCGGTTGAACAGGCCATAGTGGAGCATACTGGCTAGTGGTTCTGCGAGTTCACGGACCAATCGCGTGAGCAGCTCGGGGTCCTCTCGTGATTTTGCCAAAAGTTCAATGCAGGCACGCTGGGCGACGTTTTTTTGTTCGGTCGTCATGCCGTTCTGAAGAAGAGGATTCATTTTCAACGCCAGAGCGTTGTGGATCTGTTGCCATGTCATTGCAGGTATGGTCCTCATCGAACTCCAAATCGAAAGACTTGAAAGTATGCTTGAGAAGACAAGCATTCAGCAATTGAGAGGCACTTCCGCAGACCGCCTGCTTCTCTCAGTTCGTTTCATTGTGCGTATCCTTGAATCGACTTAATCAAGGCACGATCTGAATCTGCGGTGGAGGCGACGGCAGGTTGACGGGTGTCTGGTCCGCCACGACTTGAATGCTTGCGGAAGTCGTCTTGATTGAACTCGAAACCCATTTGAAAAAGGCCTTCATCGTATCGGGTTGAAGATTGTTGAGTTTTACGACTGTTTCCGTGATTCTTTTCAGCAAATTAGCATCCGCACCTTGACCCGCAGCGCAGGCGATCAGGTTGGCAACCTTGCGCTTTTTTACGCTGTCGGCAATCGTCTCCCAGCTATCGGTCGGCTGCCCATCAGTCATGAGAAAGACAAGTGGTCGCCAGTCGCCTTTTTGTGTTGGCGTCGATTTCCGAACTTCTCGATCCATTGCCTGTTCGAGCACCTTCAGGCCCTCACCCAGGGCGGTGCTACCGTTGGCGTCGAGGTTCGGCTCCTGAAAGGCCATCAATTCGGTCAGTGGACAAACTTGCTGGGCGCCGCTGCTGAACGTAATAGTCGACAGGTAGGTTGTTTCAAGTGCCTGCGGATCGCTTCGCAAATCCGCCAAAAGGGCTTTGATGCCCTGCCGGACGGACTCGATCGGATCGCCCGCCATCGAGCCAGAGCAATCCAGTAACAAGTACACGGGGAGTCGCCTTCCTTCAGACATTGTTCAATTCTCCTAAAAGTGGTTCCGATGATTGAGTTTGAATTAACCTTGCGAGCGACGGACTTCAAAACTACCTGGGCCTCCTGAAGTCAACTCCATCCGACAGGAGGGGCAGATTACCGGTCCCTCGGGATGCTCCGCGTTGCAGAATAGCGTCCCGCATGGACATTTGCCTGCGACCTGGTTTTCGCAGTAAGGACAGGGAGGAACGCCATCGAGAAGTTCTGATTGAATGGGGGGCAAGAAGTCGTTCGCGTCTTCTTCGAGAACTTCCAAAGGGTGGGACGCGATTGCCTGGTAATGCCGGCCATTGGGACTTCGCGCGTATCTCATCAGGTACGGTCGCCCCGATTTCTGACAGCGAACTTGCAAGAAAAGTTGCCGCGGTGCGTCTCCCTCCAAGCGTTGGCTCGTGCGGGCGGCAACTTGCAATGAGTCGGGAAGTGCCGGCATGTCGATCGGTTGGTTCGGATTCGTCTCCAGTCGCACGCTCGCCGTTTGCACCGAAGCACTGAGCCAGACGAAGAACTTCTTAAATCCCTGGGCCGAGAGGTCTGAAAGGAGCAGCACGATATCAGTTACCTGCCGCAATGCTTCTACATCCACATCGGGGCCACAGCCGATGGCGTAGATATTGGCAATCCGCGGGTTGTTGGCGGCACGGAGCATTCGGGCGGCCGATTCCCAATCGTCAGTCGGCTGACCGTCGGTCAATAGGAAGACGAGCGGCTTGTAAT
>JBAXFO010000803.1:0-2697 GCA_037139885.1 Planctomycetota bacterium | reverse complement strand
CGATCAAGGTCATCGATCAAGCGATCAACGAGATCACCAATCAACGCGGCTACCTCGGCGCCATCCAACAGCAGACCCTGCAATCCGGAGCCGACAACCTGCAAACCGCCCTGCAAAACACCACTGCGGCCGAGTCGGTCATCCGCGACACCGATTTCGCCTCGGAAACCGCGAACTTCACCAAGGCCCAAGTTTTGATGCAGGTTGGCACTACGGTCTTGCAGAATTCGAACCAGACTTCGCAGTTGGTTCTCAGCCTGCTCCGCGGTTAAGAGACTCCGTAGGGCAGGTTGGCAACCTGCCCCAAATTCGCCGCAACAAACAGCGACGCGCAAACGGTCGCTCTGGGCAGACTGCAAACCTGCCCTACGGAATAAACGAAATTGAGGGGGCGCTCCTTGGCCCCCTCGATTCATTTCACGCGGACCGTAGCGATTGTGCCTTCCCGCCCGAAGCATTTCGGTTCGGTCTTCCCGCCCATCGCGGCGGCGGCGGTCCGTCCGAGTGATATCGTTCCATGCCCACGGATCTTTTCGCCGAGTCGAGCGCACGCTCATGGCCACCATCAACACCTCATCATTCTCGTCGCCGACTTCCTCCACCGGCCAATTCTCCGTCGGCGGACTTGCCAGCGGACTCGACACCAAATCGATCGTCGACGGTCTGGTCGCCCTCGAGCGGCAAAAAGTCACCCTCATCGACCGGAAGAAAAATCGCATCGCTCAGCAGCAGGTCGCGTTCAAAGGCGTCGAATCGCGCCTGCTCGGCTTGCAAGGTCAGATGACCCAGTTCGCCCGGTCGCAAAACGGCATCTTCGAAGCGCGGGCCGTGCAATCGAGCAACACCGAACTCGTCACCGCCGCCGCCTCCAGTTCGTCCACCGCGGGCGTCTACCGTCTTCGCGTCAATGCCCTGGCGAAGGCGGACCAAGTCGCGTCGCAAGGGTTCGATGCCGCCACCAGCGGCGTCTCGCACGGCACGGTCCAACTCACCATCGGCGACAAAACGACCACGATCACGATCGACTCCACGAACGACACCCTCCAGGGCCTGGCAAGCGCGATCAACAATTCCGATGCGGCGGTGTCGGCGACCGTTGTCAACGATGGCTCGGGCGCGAATAAGCAAGGCTTCCGACTTCTGCTCACCGCCGAATCCGCCGGCACGAGCAACGCCATCAAGGTCACGAACCAGCTCGACGCCTCGAATGGCAGCCTCACCCGCCCCGTTTTCGATGCCGCCACCATCGGCAGGGCCGTGGCCGCGGCGAACAACTCCAGCAGCGCCACGGCTCAATCGAACGCCGGCTCCGGCTACACGGGAACGGCGAACAATCTCTACACCTTCCGCGTCGTCGCCGGCGGCGTCGTCGGCACGGATGACAACATCCAGCTCAGCTACACCGACGCCACCGGCGCCAACACCGGCACCATCGCGCTCAACTCTGGCGACGCGAATGTTCTCAAAACCGCCGCCCAGGGCGTCGGCGTGCAATTTGCGGCGGGCACGCTCGTTGCCGGCGATTCGTTTCAGATCAAAGCCTTCGTTCCCACCGTGCAAGCGGCCAGCGATGCCTCGGTCACTCTTGGTTCCGGAGACGGCGCTCTGACGATCACCAACTCCGGCAACCAGATCGACGGCCTCATTCCCGGCGTCGCCCTGCAATTGCAAAACAGCGATCCCGGCCAAAATGTGACCATCACGGTCACCAACGACACCGACAAAATCAAAAAAACCATCGGCGATTTCGTGTCCGCCTTCAACGATACGATGAAGTTCATCGATCAACAAACGAGCTACGCCGCCGACACCAGCCAGGCCGGCCCCCTCCTGGGCAATCGCCTCGCCATCACGATTCAGAATCAGATCCGCACCTCGATCTCGAATGTCGTCGCCGGCGCCAACCCCGCGATGAACCACCTCGGCGCCCTCGGCATCAAAACCGATAAAGACGGCCAACTCGTCGTCGACGACGCCAAGCTCAATAACGCCCTCAATGGCGGCATCGCCGGCGTCACACTCGCCGATGTCCGTAAGCTTTTTTCTCTCTCGGGGTCGTCGCCGAACTCCGGCATCCAGTTCGTCACCGGCAGCGTCAAACCCGTCGCGTCGACCACTCCGTACACCGTCGAGATCACGCAAGCCGCGGAAAAGGCGACGCTGACGGCGACCGATCCGCTAGCCGAAAGCACCGTCATCAGCGTCGCCAACAACGAACTCAACGTCACCATTGACGGCAAGGCGGCGACAGCGCTCAAACTCGCGGTGGGAACCTATACCCGCCCTGCTCTGGCCCAGGCCGTTCAGGCAGCCATCAACAGCTCGACCGATCTGGCAGGCCGCACCGTGAGCGCTTCCGTCGTCGGCAATCGCCTCACGATCGCGTCGGACCGCTTCGGCATCGTCTCGCAGGTTGCTTTTCAAACCGGCAGCGCGCTGGCCGCCGTCGGCTTGACCGATGGCTCGGCCGCTCAGGGACGCGACGTCGCCGGACGCTATGTCGTGAACGGTACGTCCGAGGCGGCCGTCGGTTCCGGTCAGTTTCTCGTCGGCGATGCCACCAACAGCAACACCGCCGACCTGCAAATTCGCGTGCTCTTGAAGCCCGATCAGGTAGGCACGGGAATTTCCTCATCCGTGAAAGTCACGCGCGGCATCGCCTCGCGGCTCGATCGGGAGTTGAACAACGTCTTCGAT
>JBAXFO010000802.1:0-2700 GCA_037139885.1 Planctomycetota bacterium | reverse complement strand
ACCCATGAGCGATCCTCTCGATCCGTCCGCGTTTCGCGAATCTCGGCCCGGCGTTCCGGACGGGAGCATCGAACGCCGCGGTTATGCGGACGACGACGATTTCGACGTGTCGCTACGGCGAACGCCGTTTCCGCCCATGATGTTGGCGGCGGGGATCCTGTGGATCGTGTCGGGAGTCATGCTCTTGAGTTTGTCGGCTCTATCGTTCTATTTGGGCGATTCGTCGAACATTATCTGGACCGGCATCGGCAGCCTCTTCTTTCTGAAAGACGGCGTGCAATTGCTGCGCGGCTCCTTCCGCGATCCCAAGGCCGATGGCGTTCTGTGCATCGCCATCGCGGGGTGGATCTTCTTCCAGGGCGTCTTCCGTTACCAGGCCACCGAGTCTTTCGTCGCGCTGGGTGTCGCGATCGTCTTCGCGGGCGTCATTCTCATCCCAGGAATACTCGTTCTGGTGGGACGACAACAATACCTGGCCTGGCAAGCGGAAAAAAACGCTACTTCGCCTTGATGTCGTAGCAGAACAACTGGTCTTGATCGCGCAGGTAGAGATGGCCGCCGGCGATGACCGGGTGCGCCCAGGCGGAGGCGTTGCTGCGTTCGGGTTGGTCGAAGCGGCCCGTTTCCTTGTACTCTTTCGGATTCGCTTCCACGAGGCCGACCGGACCGCGTTCGCTGCGGAGGTAGATATGGCCATCGGCATACGTGACGGCGCCCTTGCCGACCGACTTGTTCTGCCAGGCGATTTTGCCGTTGGTGAGGTCGACGCAAAGGAGGGCGCCGTTGCCGGTGCCGTAAAGGAAGCCGTTGACGACGACCATGCCGCCGTGATGGTTTTGCATCTCTTTGACAAAGTAGGCTTCCTCGGCTTCAAGTTTGCCATCCTTCTTGACGATCTTGGCGAGGCCGCCGCCGGTGCCATAGCCGCTGGCGGCGAAGATGGCGTCGCCGACCTGGATCGGGGTCGAGATGTTGGCCGTGCCGTTGGCGGGATGATCGTAGCGCCAGAGAAATTGGCCGGTTTTGGCGTTGACGCCGATGACGCCTCCATGAAGAAATTGCACGTACTGTTTCACGCCTTGCAGATTGGCGACGATGATCGACGAATAGCCAGCCGAGCCGTACGACTTCGCTTTCTTGCCCAGATCGCTGACTTCGCCCAGCGATGACTTCCAGATCACTTCGCCGGACTTTTTATTGAGCGCGACCATGGAGGCCGTCTCGCCGCCGGGGGTGCAGACGAGGACGTCGCCGTCGACGAGAGGCGATTCGGCGAAGGCCCAACTGCCGTGCCGGCCGCCGAATTCCTTTTTGAAATCCTTCTGCCAAAGGATCTCGCCCGAGGCCGTTTTGGCGGCGATGAGGATGCCGTTGGAGCTGATGGCGTAGAGGGTTTGTCCATCGACGGTGGGCGTCGAGCGCGGTCCGGGATAGCCGCCGGCGGTCTTGCCGAAGGGGGTGGACCAGATTTGCGAGCCGTCTTTCGCGTTCAAAGCGATGACGGCCTCGGTGTCTTTCTTTTCCGTGCCGATGACAAAAACGACCCCCTTCGCGATCGAAGGCGTCGAATAGCCGCTGCCCAGCCCCTTCGCCTTCCAGAGAAGAGTCGGTCCTTCCTTCGGCCAAGATTTCTGTAAGCCAGATTCTTTGGAGACATTATCGCGTGCGGCTCCGCGCCACCCGGGCCAATCGCCAGGACCGGCGGGGAGGTCGGCCCGGACACTGGCGGAGACCAACAACATAACCCCAACGACGACGCGCATCATCGAACGCATGAATCCACTCCTCGGGCAAAATAGTCGCGGCAGGCAGCCAAAGACACGACCCCGACGAGGTCGCCACAGGCGGGTCTCGATCAACATTAACATGGAGGCGGAACGGGCACAAGAGGTTTGAAGCCGAGGCGCGGGTGCAATCCTCGCCTCGGCTAAGATTTCCCCCTAGCGAACGTCGCCGGGGTCCAGTACGATTTGGGCCGGCTCCGATGTTCTGCGGAGCATTGGCGAGAACAATCAGCCCCTCAGTTTTTGGAGTCGTCGCCCATGAAACGGAGCAAACCGCCGCGCGATGCGATCACCGCAAAGCATCCCTCGCAAGGCGGCCGCGGTCTGCCGCTGCCCTCGATCGATTCCCTTTACGACCAGTATGAACCGGAGGTGATCGACTTCGTGGCCGGGCTCCTCGATGCGGGCGCGTCTTCGGATGAGATCGTTGCTCAGCTCAAGGAACACGATTTCGACGACGAAGAGGCACGCGTGCTCGTTCGCGCCGTCGCCAAAGGTCGGCCGCGCGACTTGGCGCTCAACGGCGACGCCCTTGCCGCCAATTTCATGAAGATGATGTTCGAGCGCTTTCCGCAGATGGAACCGATCAAGAGCGTCCCCAGCATGGTGACGGTGAACGGCATCGGCGCCTCGATCTACGGCCATCGCGATCACGATGACGAAACGAACTCGTACGTGAAAACGTTGACGTTCACGGTCGCGTTCATTCCGCTGTTCGCCATCGCGGCCTATCGTGTGATCGACGCGGAAGCAGGCCGGGGCTGGCACTTCATCGGCCGCGAACCGCTCTCGCCGCTCGCGAAGGGATGGAGCTACTGCGTCGGGGGCGTGTTCTTGATGATCTTTCTGGCGATGGTCTTGAGCGTTCGGTGATGGGCGCGGACGTCCGCCGTCGAGGCAAGCGATCGACAAGTCT
>JBAXFO010000801.1:0-2703 GCA_037139885.1 Planctomycetota bacterium | reverse complement strand
ATTCAGACGCATACGCCCAAGCTGCATGAATACCGCAAGATGATCGTCGAGCTTTTGCTCGCCGAGGGGAATCACGTTTGCTCGGTGTGCGTCGCGAACGGGAATTGCGAATTGCAAGACCATGCCGCCGAGATGGGGGTCGATCACGTTCGATTCGCCTATCAAGCGCCGGCCCGCGAGGTCGATGTCTCGCACGAGCGTTTCGGCGTCGATCACAATCGCTGCATTTTATGCACCCGCTGCATTCGCGTGTGCGACGAGATCGAAGGGGCCCATACCTGGGACATGTCCGGCCGCGGGCATGCCAGCAAAGTCGTCACCGATATGAACCAGCCCTGGGGCGACGCGGCAAGCTGTACGTCGTGCGGCAAGTGCGTGCAAGCGTGCCCTACGGGAGCTCTCTTCCGCCATGGGGCCACCGTGGCGGAGATGGAAAAAGACAAGGCCATGCTCGCCTTCTTGGTCCAGGCGCGGGAGAAAAAACAATGGCTCGTCTAAGGTTCGCCACGGTCTGGCTCGGCGGCTGTTCCGGGTGCCATATGTCGTTCCTCGATCTCGATGAATGGCTGTTCGAGCTCGCGCAAAAAGTCGACGTCGTCTTTTCCCCCGTCGCTGACGTGAAAGAGTATCCCGAAAACGTCGACCTCGTCCTCGTCGAAGGCGCGGTCGCCAATGTCGAAAACGAAGAGATGCTCCTGCGCGTCCGCCAGCACACGAAGACGCTTGTCGCTCTCGGCGATTGCGCCGTCACCGGCAACGTGACGGCGCTGCGCAATCCGCTCGGCGTCGCCCTCGAAGTGTTGCGGCCGGTTTACATCGAGAAGAACGACCTCAACGCTTGCATCCCCGACGAACGCGAAACGGTCCCCATTTTGCTCGATCGCGTCGTGCCGATTCATGCGGTCGTGAAGGTCGACTTTTTCGTGCCGGGCTGTCCGCCCTCGGCGCGGGTCATTCGGGCCACGCTCGAAGCGCTCCTCGAAGGCCGCACGCCGACGCTCGAATGGACGCAGCGGAAATTCGGTTAATCGCACCCCGCGCCCGCCGGTGCAATATTACGAACGAGATTCCTATCATGACGCAACGCATCCTCATCGATCCCGTCAGCCGCATCGAAGGGCACGCGAAGATCAGCATTTTTCTCGACGAGCACGACGAGGTGCGCGAAGCCCGTTTCCACGTCACCGAGTTCCGCGGCTTCGAACGCTTTTGCGAGGGCCGCCCCTTTCAGGAAATGCCCGGCCTCAGCGCTCGCATTTGCGGCATCTGCCCCGTGAGCCACATCCTCGCGTCGTCGAAAGCGGGCGATATGTTGCTGGCCGTGCAGGTTCCCGCGACGGCTCTGAAACTCCGCCGCATCATGAACTGGGGCCAAATTCTGCAATCGCATGCCCTCAGTTTCTTTCATCTGAGCGGCCCCGACTTTCTCCTGGGCTGGGATTCCGAACCCGCCTCGCGCAATGTCTTCGGCCTCATCGCCAAATTTCCCGATCTCGCCCGCCAGGGGATCCGCTTGCGGCAGTTCGGCCAGGAAGTCATCGAAGGCCTCGGCGGCCGCAAAATCCACCCCGCCTGGAGCGTTCCCGGCGGCGTCCGCGAACACCTCACGACGGCTCTGCGCGACCGCTTTCTGGGTTGGCTTCCCGAATCGTATCGGGCCGTCGACGGCGCGCTCGCCTTCTTTAAGGGCTTTCTCGACTCCCACCGCGAAGAAATCGACGCTTTCGGTAACTTCCCTAGCCTCTTCATGAGCTTGATCCAGCCCGACGGAACCTGGGAAACGTCCGATGGCTTGCTCCGCATCGGCGACGCGACCGGCAAGATCCTCGTCGATGACCCCAATCCGCTCAACTACCAAACGCACATCGGCGAAGCGGTCGAACGCGACTCGTACCTGAAATCTCCTTACTATCGCCCGCTCGGCTATCCCGACGGCGTTTACCGCGTCGGCCCGCTCGCCCGGCTCAATCTGTGCGAACGCATGGGCGTGCCGCGGGCGGAGGTCGAACTCGGCGAGTTCCGTCAGCGCGCCGGACGAGTGGCGCTGTCGTCCTTCCACTTCCACTACGCCCGGCTCATCGAAATGCTCGCGTGCCTGGAAAACCTCGAACGCCTGCTCGTCGATCCCGATCTCCTCAGCGGTCACTGCCGCGCCGACGCGGGCCTCAATCGCCGCGAAGGGGTGGGAATCAGCGAGGCGCCGCGCGGCACGTTGTTCCATCACTACAAAGTCGACGACGACGGCCGGCTTCTCAAGGTCAACATGATCATCGCCACCGGGCAGAACAATCTCGCCATGAACCGCACCGTGACGCAGATCGCTCGGAAGTATGTGCGCGGAACCAAAATTCCCGAACCGATGCTCAATCGCGTCGAGGCGGGCATCCGTGCGTTCGATCCGTGCCTGAGCTGTTCGACGCACGCCTGGGGCCAGATGCCGCTGCACGTGCAGTTGATCGATCCGCGCGGCGCGGTCGTCGACGAAATTCGGCGAGGCGAACAATGACCTGGCTCGTCATCGGCATCGGCAATGTCCTGCGGCGCGACGATGGCGTCGGCCCGTGGCTGGCCGAGCGCGTCGCCCAGTTGCGGCTGCCCGATGTGACGACCATGGCCGTGCATCAATTGACCCCCGAACTCGCGGCCGCCGTCGCCCGGCACGACCGGATTTTGTTCATCGACGCCAGCGTCGCGCCGCAGGAT
>JBAXFO010000800.1:0-2705 GCA_037139885.1 Planctomycetota bacterium | reverse complement strand
TTGTATAACCTCCTTTGACACAAGGAGGTGTGGCATGACGCCCAAACAACTTCGGGCCCTGGGTTCGGCTTTCGCAGCGTTTGTGCGGATGTTCGAGGTCTGCATCGTTTCTCAGCCGACTGTCGAACATCTGCATTCGTATTGTCGAGGCTTGCTCTCGGACCTTCCACGCAAGAGCGTTGAGCCGATCGCGTTGGCCTGCAACACGGCCGTGCGGACGCTTCAGGCTTTCTTGCGCACTCATGTGTGGGACCACTTTCGCATGCGCGATCTGTTGCAGCGCTGGCTGGTCGGTCTTCCCGCGATGAGCGCCGCCGATGACCTCGGCACCATCGGCGTGATCGACGAGACATCGTCCGCAAAGAAAGGCGACAAGACGCCCGGCGTCGCTCGGCAATATTGCGGCTCGCGCGGCAAACTCGACAACTGCATCGTCACCGTTCATCTCGCAGTGGTGCGTGGCCTGTTCAAGACCCTCATCGATGCGGCTCTCTTTCTGCCGCGGGCCTGGAGCGACGATCGCGAACGCTGCCGGGAAGCGGAGATTCCCGACGATGTCGTCTATCAACCGAAGTGGCGCTTGGCGCTCGAGCAAGTGGCCCGCGCGCTGGCGAACGGCGTCACATTCGACTGGCTGACGTTCGACGAATATTACGGCGGCAAACCGGCGTTTCTCGAAGGCCTCGACGCCCATGGATTGCACTATATCGGCGAAGTTCCTCGGAATTTCCGCTGTTTGACGAAGCGGCCTCGCGGCCGGAAACCCAAGAATGGTTGGCGAGGCAAGCGCGCCGACAATTTGGTCCGCTGCAGCTCGGCCTGGAACCAACTCGACTGGCAGAGCGTGACGTTGACGCGTGTGACGCTCGCGTCGCAGGAGTGGGAAGTTCGCGCGGGACAGGTTTACGTCACGCGCAACGGCACGATCAGCGAACGCACCTATTGGCTGATCGTGGCCCGCAACCTGGCGACGGGCGAAGTGAAATACTTCCTTTCGAACGCACCGACCGATACGCCGGTGGAGAAGTTGATTCGCGTGGCGTTTTGTCGTTGGAACGTGGAACACGCCTTTCGAGTGGCCAAGACCGAACTTGGTTTCAGCCACTTCGAAGGACGAAGTTACGTCGCGTTGATGAGACATCTGATCCTGTGCCATTTGGTAATGGGATTTGTCGCCGAGCATACGGATCGGCTCCGGGGGGAAAAATCCGGAGATCACGATGGAGCAAGTGTGCCGAGCGCTGAACCAACGGTGCCGCATCTGGCAGAAGAACCGCCTTGCCGAAACAGAACTCACGCACACAGCCGAGGTCATCGTTTATCACCAGCAGCGTAATCTCGCCTCACGAAAGTCCAGACAGAAACAACGGGCCAATGAGGCGCTTCTTGCGCTGTAGTACTAAAAGCGAATCGCAGGCGGGCGCGGGCATGAATCGAGTCGTCAATTGTTGACCGGTATGCCCGCGTCTTGCTGTCGGCTGTGAGCTCTTAGCTGTTCGCTTTCTGCTAAAAAGCAGAAAACAGCGAAGAGCTGTCGGATTCACAGCAAGGCGAAGAATCTCGAGGGCGAGCCGGTTGTTCTGAAGCATCACGTCAACTCGTTCCGCGAGACCGATCTCGAGGCCATTCTCGAGGGCAGCGGGATCGAGGACGTCGTCATTTGCGGAGCGATGAGCCATATGTGCGTGGACGCCGGAACCCGCGGGGCGAGCGACCTCGGCTATCGGTGCATCGTCGTACACGACGCCTGTGCCACGCGCGACCAGGAATTTGCGGGCGTCGTCGTCCCGGCGGCGCAGGTGCACGCGGCCTTCATGGCGGCCCTGCAATTTGGGTACGCGAAACTGGTTTCCACCGAAGAATATCTCGCGGCGAAACGCGACCGAAAGGCGGCTTAGGAAATCGCCATGGCTCGCCGTTTGGGGTAGGGACGCCGGTTGTCGTCTGGACGACGCCATCTCAACCGCACGTCAATTCGGTTTGGTCGAGCAACCACAGTGCGTTGATCACCGGCTCCACGTTTCCATCGTCTAGGCAGGCGCGCGGGGTCTTGCCTTTGAGATCGAAGAGGGGTTCGTTGAGCCAGTCTTGGACCCGTTTCGAAGACACATTTCGTTGAATCGACTGCAGCATCAAGACGAACGTGCACTGTTGGCAGCGGACATCGCGGACGACGTGTCGCGGCCGGCCGTCATCATCCGCGACGAGGTCGAGCGTTACGCGCGAACTGTGCGATTCGGCGGCTTGCAGCGTCGATCCAAGCGGGCATTCCGGCGAATGCTTTTCGCAGTGTTTTTCCAAATGATCGAGCAACGGACGGAGCATGTGTGCGGTCGGCATGGCGGTTCCCCTAAACAAATCGGCGAATGGGGGAGAGGCCCAAACGGATTGCGAGCGTTTCCTCGGCTTGCCCAAAAGCATTTCGTGTGCCATCGCGGGGGAACATCGATCCGGAGCGGAAATGACGCGATTTCGCTCGCTGCGCCGTCCGGCTTTTCGAAAGCGGTGGGCGATCCCGGCACAGCCAGCGTGCGAAATTGCCAAAAGCTCCTGCCGGCTCGAAAGCGGCGAAAGTGACGCCGGCCAAGCCGGCGAGCCGAGCCGCGTAAGCGGCCGGGTTGAAGCGATCGAACGCCACACGCCCACCCGCCTGCTTACGCAGCCAGGCTACCACCGATCAGGATTACGTTCGGTTGGCGACGAAT
>JBAXFO010000799.1:0-2708 GCA_037139885.1 Planctomycetota bacterium | reverse complement strand
CCCGACGCAGCCGCTCGACAAACTGGCGGCGCGACACGCCCTCGGCGCCGGAATTCTTCGTCTCGTTCGCTTCATTCGTGTTCATGATCGCAATCTCCGTTTTCACATTGAACCTGGGAATTCCGTGTTGAATGTCAAAATATTCCTTCAGGATTGTCCCGGCAAGTTTTCAGACGAAAAAAATACAAAAATTGGGCAGTATGAGTTGCCGAGCGACATGTTCGTTATTGGCGCGTATGACGTCCACTTTCAGTCCTGACGCCGGGTGCAGCACATTGAACTGAAACCGGCGCTGAATGGCCTCGCGCACGGCAGCTTCCGAAACGTAATATTCCGGCTCGGCAAAGTGACCGCAAAACCGCTCGACTTTCGCGGACGGAAGATCGGCTACGATATCGACATCGTTGGTGAACCGCGGTTCCCCGTAAACCATGCTCGCCATCGAACCGACGACCCAGTAGGAAATGCTCTCGGCCTCGAAGAAGTCAGCCATCCGTTGCATCAATTCGTGCGGTTGCAACTCGGACGAGTTCATCGAATCGCTCCATGGCTGAT
This sequence comes from Planctomycetota bacterium, assembly GCA_037139885.1. Taxonomy (GTDB): domain Bacteria; phylum Planctomycetota; class Planctomycetia; order Gemmatales; family Gemmataceae; genus JAIEPT01. Next base: position 2,153 of record JBAXFO010000799.1, on the reverse strand, counting down.
CCGCCGGGCGATCTCCCGGTTGATGTCTTCTTCGCTCCAGTCGGGATGTTCCATGCGAATCGCTCCGCGCAACATCACCCGCGCCGACCTCCACATCCGAGCGCCGATCCGGAGCCGTTCGCGTCGGACTTCCGGCGGAGAATGTCGGCCATTGCGTCGTCCATCATCTCGAATTGATGCAGAAGCAATTTCATGAAACACTCCGCCTATTTGAACGATTCATCGAACCCTGCTTGGACGAATGCGATGAGGGGGAAACGGAGATCGGTAGAACAGGGTGCGGGTTCGGTAGTTGCCGAAGGTTCGGAAGCCGCGGGCGGCGGACTTGACGGAGTCGGTTTATGAAATCACTTCGTAAAATTGGGCATGCGGCCCGCGCTCACTTCCTTCTCCCATTCATCCAACAGGGGCCACGACACGGCGCAGGTGCCGAAGTCGGCCATGTATTGGTACTGTGTGAGGCGGTCGATCGCTTTTTGGATGATCTTGTTGTCGCGTTTAAAGACGGGGCCGTGGCTGGGGAGGAGGAACTGCGAGTCGTCCTTGAGGATGCGTTTGAGCGAGGTGATGAAGTCGGGGATGTTGGAGCCGTGGTGCGCGTCGATCACGCCGACGCAGCTATCTTTGTAAATATTGTCGCCGCAAAAAAGGAGGTTGCCGAGCTTGAATGAGAGTTGTCCGGGGGTGTGGCCGGGGGTGGACCAAACTTGCAAGTTGAGGTTGCCGACCTTGATGACGTCGCCCTCGTTGAGGAGCAGGTCGACTTTGCAAGGGGGCATGGGGATTTCGAAATCCTGGGCCTTGATGCTGGCGAAGGTCATGATCTTGTCGCCGGTTTCCAGGGCATCGACGGAAGCGGGATGGGCGGCGATCTTCGACTTGGTCACTTCCTTGGCCCGGGCGATGCCTTGAATGTGGTCGGCGTCGGCGTGCGTGGCGATGAGCATTTTGCACGTCGACAGGTTGAAGTCCATTTTTCTGCACAGATCGAGGACATCTTCCGTGGTGTCTTCGTAACCGACGTCGACGAGGACGAATTCGCTGCCGCCGTCAATGAGGTAGACGTTGACGCCGAGCCGGCGGCCCGCCTGATAGTTCATTTCGATGACATTCGGGAATAAGTATTTTCTCTGCAACATGATGTCAGACGACGCCTCGCCGGAAGGGGATGTGTTTCACTGTTATGGTAGAGGAGCCGGCGCGAACTGAACAGGACGGTTGCCGAGAATGGCGGCGGTAGGGAGCGGGCGTCGCGTCGAGCCGTGAACAGCGATTTCGCCTCGACGATTCATCTCTCGTTCAAGCGAAGGCCCGATCGCTGGCGGCCACGACGGCGCCTTCGCTTTCCGCCGGGAAGCCGGTGAACGGCAGGCGGATGCAGAACGTAGTCCCCTGCCCCGGTTGGCTGCTCACGGCGATGGTGCCGTGCATCAAATCGACGTAGCTCTTGGCGATCGCCAAGCCGAGTCCGCAATGCGGCGTGTCGCCCGTGCGGGAAGGGTCGGCTCGGTAAAAGCGCTCGAAGAGGCGTTCCATGGCCTCGGGGCGGATGCCGATGCCGGTGTCGGCGATGCGAATTTCGACAAAGCCGGGAATTTGGTCGATCGAGACATCGATGGAGCCGGCGTCGCGATTGTAGTCGACGGCGTTGTGCAGCAAATTGGTGAGCGCTTCGCGGAGTTTGTCGGGGTCGGCCAACATCGGCAATTCGGCCGGGGCATGGATGGTCATGGCGATGTCGCGGGCTCGGGCGAGCGGACGAACCACCTCGGCGGCCAATTGCACGACTTGCACGATATCGACGGGCCGCGAGCGTACGGGATTGCTCCCCGCATCGACCTTGGCGAGAGCGAGAAGCCGTTCGACGAGGTGCGACATTTGTTGGGCGCTGAGTTGGCAGTCTTCGAGGAATTCCCGATATTCGGGGCCGGTGCGGTCTTTCTTCAAGGCGACTTCGATCGTGGTGCTGAGGGCGGCCAGAGGCGTACGCAAGTCATGGGAAATGTCTTGAGCGGCTTGCTTTTCGCGGGCGAAGGCTTTGCGCAATTGATCGAGAGCTTGACGTAAACGTTGGGCGACGGGTTGCAATTCGCTCGGCAGCGATTGCGGATCGATACGGAGGTCGAAATCTTTCTCATTGATGCGGCTCACGG
>JBAXFO010000798.1:0-2724 GCA_037139885.1 Planctomycetota bacterium | reverse complement strand
GTTCTTATCTTGTCGCCAGGTTCGGTTGGTTGCGGACGCTACGCCATGTCGCCTAACTCCGACGTTCTCGCTGCGTACCCAAAAGCCATCGCCGCCGGCCCTTGGGAATATCTCCCCGAGTCAGGCGGCTTCAGCGGCGCTCGCCTGTGGCGTTCTCCCGCAGGTTGGCGTCTCAAGGCCACACCGAGCGCTGCCATCGGACATCCGTTGCCGGAAATTCATGCGTGGATGCGTCACGCCAGCACGCTCGATTTCGTGCCGCGTGTCGCAACGACAAGTTCCGGCTCCACCATTATCGACACGGGCGCCTGGCGCTGGGACATCGTTTCCTGGCTTCCGGGCGAACCCCTGCTCCGCGACCCCACCCCTCTGCGACTCGCCGCCGCCGGCCGGGCTCTGGCGCTCATTCATCTCGCCTGGCAATCGTCGCAGCCGCGCACGGGAACATGCCCCGCCATCGAACGACGCATCCTCGCCCTGGAGCGGTTCGTTCCGGGAACCAGCCGCCGCGATCTCCTGGTACGACGCTTATCGGTTCAAAGTCTTGCCCAACTCGCGGTTTGGAAGAACCGAACGTTCCGCCTGCAACCTTGTCTCTGCGACATCTGGACGGACCACGTCCTGCTCGAAGGCGACCGCGTCACCGGCCTCATCGATTTCGGCTCCGCAAAGATCGACCATCCCGCCGTCGATCTCGCTCGCCTGCTCGGCGATTGTCTCGGCGGCGAACCCCTCCGCTGGCAACCTCTTCTCGACGCGTATCACACGATCCGGCCGCTGAACCCCACCGACCACGCCCTGATCGCGACGCTCGAAGCGACGGGGGCCGTCGTCGCCCTACTCACCTGGATCGAACGCGAACGTGGCCGCCCCTTAACTCCCGCCGAAGCCGCTCGCTCCGCGAAGGTCCTCGCACGCTGCGAACGTCTGGAGACAGCGCTCTGACTGCGTCGTCGCTGGAGCGGCAGCCTTCATGGAGAAGGGCCTGGGACGCGGATCGCGAACGCCGTATATTCAACCGTACGCAATCGCGAATCGAGGTGGCGAATGTTACCGCAACTTATGCTCGTATTCCTGTGTGCCGCGCCTCTTCCCAAGGAGGTGGGGCTTTAGCAGAAGCCGTCTTTCTCGTAAAATGTCCGTTCATCAACATGTCCGACGGAAAATTCGCCTCATGACCTATCGCACGATTATCGGCCTGGAAGTTCACGTGCAGCTTTTGACGAAGACGAAGCTCTTCTGCGGTTGCTCGACGAAGTTCGGTCTGCCTCCGAACTCGGCCACATGCCCCATCTGCGTCGGCATGCCGGGGACGATGCCGGTGATGAATCGCAGCGCCTTCCGCCTGGCCGTGAAGGCCGCGTTGGCGCTCAACTGCCAAATTGCGGCGTTCACCAAGTGGGATCGCAAGAACTACTTCTATCCCGACTTGCCCAAGAACTATCAGATTAGTCAGTACGACCTTCCTTTCAGCCATGACGGTTGGCTCGAAATCGAAACCTCGGCGGGAGCGAAACGCGTCGGCATCTTGCGGGCGCATCTCGAAGAAGACGCCGGCAAGATGATTCACGGCGAAGGCGGGGCGAAGCGCGACAGTCTCGTCGACCTCAATCGCACCGGCACGCCGCTTCTGGAGATCGTCAGCCAACCCGAGATGGACACGGCCGAGGAAGCGAAGGCGTATCTCGAAGACATCCGTTTGTTGCTCCGCGAAATCGGCGTCTCCGATTGCGAGATGCAAGAAGGCAGCCTGCGCTGCGACGCCAATGTCAATATCCATGTTCCTCAACCCGATGGCGTCTTCCTGGCCACGCCCATTATCGAGATCAAGAACCTCAACAGTTTTCGCGGCGTCGAGCGGGCCATCGCGTATGAGGCCCAACGGCAGAAAGCGGAGCTCGATGAGAAGCTCGGCAAGGAATGGATCGTCGATCAGGGGCCGCCGAAGACATTTCGCGGGTCGTCGATCGTCGGCGTTTTGGCGAAAACCGCCGCGGGCCGAACCGTGCCGGTGAGCAAGGCGACCGCAGGCTGGAACGATCAACTGGGCAAGACGCGCGTGCAGCGTCGCAAGGAAGAGGCGTCCGACTATCGGTACTTTCCCGAGCCCGATCTTGTCCCGATCAAGGTGAGCGCCGAGCTTCTGGACGAAGTTCGTCGCGAACTTGGCGAACTGCCCGCCGCTCAAAAAGCCCGCTTGCAGACGCAGTACGGTTTGTCGACCTATGACGCAGAGGTGCTTTCGCAGCAGGGCCGGGCGTTCGTCGCCTATTTCGAGGAAGCCGCGAAGGTTTCCGGCGACGCCAAGGAAGCGTGCAACTGGATCGCCAACGATGTTTTGCAATCGCTCAACGAGCGGAGCATCGCCCTCGACGAATCGCCCATCACTGCCGCCCGACTCGGAGAATTGATCGCGGAAGTGAAGGCGACGGGGCTCAACAAACAGCGCGCCCGCGAGGTTTACACCGAGATGTTGACGAACGCTACCGACGCCAAAACGGCGATCGCGAAGCTCGGTTATGTCGTCGTCGCGGATGAAAGCCAGCTTCGCGGTATCGTGATTCGCGCGATCGACGCCAACGCCAAGGCGGTCGCGGATTATAAGAAGGGGAAAGTCAAAGCCGCCGATGCGATCAAAGGAGCGGTCATGCGGGAGACGAAAGGGCTCGCGAAGATGGAACAGGTGCAAAAAATCTTGATCGAAGAGCTCGACAAACGCGACGG
>JBAXFO010000797.1:0-2725 GCA_037139885.1 Planctomycetota bacterium | reverse complement strand
CCTTGGCGGAGATGACCGAGATCGTGTCACGGGTAAAGGCGGGCGGGCCCGACCAAGATTATTATCTGGAGCTGTTTCAGGTCAACTGCAAGCATCCGTCCGGTACCGACCTGATCTTTTGGCCGGACCAGGTACCTGAGCTCCCGCAAGGTCGCAAGCCGACGGCGGAGGAGATCGCCGACTTGGCGCTGCGGAGAGCCTAAAAGGTGTCAGGACCCTTTTATAAAAAGGGTCCTGACACCTTTTAGGCTCCACCTTTTAGGCTCCTCGACTTCTGGCCGTATCCGGAAGACGAAGCTTGCTGGCGTCCATCAAGAGCATGAAGCTGACCGGCTCGACGGCGACATTCAGGCAGACCCCAGGAGACGCTATGCTCGGATGTACACCGATGTCGCTTCCGCCTGCGACGTCGAAACGCATGCCGCAGCGAATCCAGGCCCCGTTACCGTCAGGACACTCGTTGAGCACGGCGCCGCCGCATACTATCGCGACAGTCGCCGTCCAGCCCGCCTCGCGCATGACTTCAACCGCCGCCTGCGCGTTGCGCGCGACGACGCCAATCGAAGACGCGTTTCCCGACCCAGGCGGCTTCCACGCGAGCAGGCCGACACGCCGACTTCGCTTCAGGCGGGCCGCCATCGCTAGCGAATCGGGATGAATCATGCCCAACCCATCGCCCCAGCCTTCGAAGAACGTCTCGCGCGCGGCGTTGACTCCCTTGGCCAGACCGTCAAGCCGCTGGGCATCGTCCGACGAACGCAGCGACTTGGCAGTCGAGTTCGAGATCTTCGCCAGGTCGGCCACGTACTGCTTCGCCCCAGGACGCTCGATCAGCGGCATGAGGACCGAGTCGGTGCGGTGCTTGTCGCCGAGCGAATCGAAGCCGATGGCGATATGCTTCCGGATGAAAACGTCCGGGACGCGGACCTTCTCGACGGCGACGCTCGGCCTCTCGTGGGGTTTCGCCGCGGGCCGCGTTCGGACCAGGTTGACTCCGCCGTAGATGATGCTGGCGACATCTTGCCGGGCGAGCCAGTAGCAGTTGCTCAGGCCGTGCTCATAGTCGAGGGCGACGCGGAAGATCTCGCCGCGACTGGGAATGCATCGTTTCCGGAGCCAAAGGTCGCTGACGGCGCGGAGCACGAAGCGGACGGTGCCGGCGGAGAATCCGGCAGCGAGCCAGGCGTAAAGAAGCAGAATTTCGTCGAACAGATCGCGTTGGCGCCGCATGGCGAGAAGCCCTGATGGAGGAGAGATCCGGGGCTAACGACGCAAGTGATCTTAACAGGCTCCATTCTGCATGTCAACTAAATAGTCGCTATCGCGCCAGAACGAATAATTATTTTTTCGATGATTTTATTTTCAATTCTCATTGTGTCCTGGTAAATATTCTTGCGCGGACGATTATCCATTTTCGCGGCGAACAGTCGCAACGGTTAGCTGCCGGACGCCGTCAGCGTTCGCAAGGAAGGATCCATGAGCGTCGATTTCGAGAGCGACGAATTCCTGATGGCCGCGATCTCCTACCTGATCGTCCATCGGCGCGCGTCCGGCTACAAGCAGATCGACATCGCCCGGGATGTCCGGGCGAGATTTCCCAGGGTCTCTGAACTGCAGCAGTCGAAAGTCTCCAAGCTGATCAAAAGCGCAATCGAGAAGAAGTACCTCGTGAAGACGTTCGGCTTGGGGCCGAACATCTCCAAGGAGATCCGCCAGTTCGTGGAGGATGAATTCCAGTCCGACCCAAAGCTGCAAGAACTTGTCGATGCGAACAGCCCGCATCCGTTCCGCTGCAAGGTGCACGTCTGCACTGGCCCACTCGAGGACTATCCGCACGAGGCTGCGTGGAAACTGACCAAGATCCTCGAGCCGGCGAAGCTCGTCGCCGTCTCCTGGGGACGCACGCTCGCGGATGTCCTCAAGGCGCTCGATGAGTTGACGTTCGCGCCGAATTGGGACTTCGAGGCCTTTCCGATCGTCGGCCAGCCGCTCCATCTTCGCGACCGCGAGAGTGAGACCCGTTTCGACGCGTTCCATCTCGCCGAGCAATTGCTCCAATTCACCGCATCTGACCCCGCCAAGAAGAGGCACATGCCGCTGCTGAACGGCGTCCCCGCTTACATCGCCAGCAAGTTCAAGCGGAACGAGATCCGAGCGTTCATCAATGAGATTCCGGGCTACGCCGAAATCTTCGGCTCAAGCCAGGACGGCAGCACGCCGCTGTCCGCTAGGATGTGCGCCCTTTTGACCGGAGTCGGCCTAGTCGGCGAGAATGTCAGCGACGACAACACCGCTGTCTTCATCCGCGAGCGACTCGAGCAAGAGCCCAAACTCAAATGCGATCGTCTCAAGAAATGGATTTACGGCGACATCTCCGGCTGGCTCCTGGCCAAGCCAACAAGCGGCGCCGAGGAAAAAATCGCCGACTATAACGACGGCTGGGTCGGTCTCGACGATGAGACGTTAAGACAGTGCAGCGAACGCGCCTCCAAAAACAACCTGCCAGGAATAGTCATTTTTGCTTATCAACCGGAGAAGGCGGAGATCGTTGCCCGCGTCGTTGCAAAGGGATGGGTAAATAATCTCGTCATCCACAAGGGCCTGGCCGAAACTCTCGAAAAGGAACTAGGCTAGCTCTCGACAGACAATTCGATGTCTGGGCCGGACTTCTTGGCCGAAACCGGATGGTTTAGCCTTGCAGCGCAGTAAGGAGGATAAAAGGTGT
>JBAXFO010000796.1:0-2726 GCA_037139885.1 Planctomycetota bacterium | reverse complement strand
GCTTTGCGGAGTATGTCTGCGTGCAGGCCGAATTCGCCGTGCCGGCGCCGCCGACGCTCGATCCCGCCATGGCGGCTCCCCTCCTGTGTGCGGGGGTGTCGGCCTATAAGGCAATTCGCGAAGCGGAACTGCTCCCCGGGACGTCCCTGGGCATCATCGGCTGCGGCGGCGTTGGGCATCTGGCGGTGGCGTATGCGAAGGCGGCGGGCTTGCGCGTCGTCGCTCTGGATCAGCGTGACACACCCCTGTCACTGGCGCTCGCCCAAGGGGCCGATGAAGCGGTCGACGTTCGCGACGCCGACGCCTTGCGCCGACTGAAGAAATCGGGCGGACTGCACGGCGTTCTGGTCACGACCGCCAGCGTCGACGCGATCCGCCTCGGCGTCGAACTTTTGCGCCGCAAGGGGATCGTGGTCATCGTCGGCCTGCCGGCGGGCGATGCGCTCGTGCCGGTGTTCGATGTCGTCGTGAAGCGGTTCACGATCCGCGGTTCGATCGGCGGCTGCCGCGACGATGTCACGGCCGCACTTGAGATCGCCATGCGCGAATCGATTCGGCCGCACGCGGCGATTCGCAAATTGGCGGACGTGAACGAAGCGTTGGCCGCCGTCGAAGCCGGCAACGTTGCGGGGCGCGTCGTGTTGACGATGACATGATTCCAGAGCCTGGAAGACATCTCTTTAGGTGACTTATGAACGCTGCCGCCAGTCTGCTCCGCGATCTCGTCCGCCTGCCGAGCGTGAACCCGATGGGCCGCGCGCCCAAGGCCGACATCTGCTTCGAGCACCGCATGACGACGTATCTCGAGGCCTTCTTCAAGAACCTCGGCGTCCCCTACGAGCGCCACACCATCAGCCCGGGTCGGGACAACATTATCGCCCGTTTCGTTGCCCCCGGCGCGACTCGCACCATCATGTTCGAGGCTCATCAAGACACGATCCCGGTCGACAACATGACCATCGAACCCTTCGCCGCCCACATCGAAGGCGATCGCCTCTATGGCCGCGGCTCGTGCGACATCAAAGGCGGCATGACGGCCATGCTCACCGCCTTCGCCCGTCTCGCCAAGGAACGCCCGGCCCAAGCCTGCAACGTCATCATGGCGTGTACGGTCGACGAAGAACATACATTCCTGGGAGTCCAAGACCTGGTCAAGCGGCGCATTCCGGCCGACTTCGCCGTGGTCGCCGAGCCGACGAAACTCGACATCGTCCACGCTCATAAAGGCGTCGTCCGCTGGTTCCTTACGACGCGCGGGCGGGCTTGCCACAGCTCCAGCCCCGAGCGCGGCGAGAGCGCCATCTATCACATGGGCCGCGTTCTCGCCGGCATCGAACGGTACGCTCAGATTCTTTCAAAGAGCGTGATCGATCCGCTGCTTGGGCCGGCGACCATCAGCGTCGGCATGATCGAAGGGGGCTCGAGCGTCAACACTGTGCCCGACCGCTGCGCCATCGAGATCGATCGCCGCGTCGTCGGCAACGAGCAACCTCATGAATCGCCGCGTTTGCTTCTTGAGTATCTGCGGAATGTGGAAGGCATTGAAGCCACGATCGAACAGAGTCCCTGCTGGATCGCTGAGCGGGCTTTGCTGCCGGTCGGCTCGGATGAAGTGATCGCGCGCCTGGGCCGAGCCATCGATGACGTGCGCGGCAGCCACAGCGTGCATGCCGTGCCGTTTGGAACCGACGCCGCGTCGATTTCCTTCGCGGGCACCCCTGCCGTCGTCTTCGGCCCCGGGGACATCGCCCAGGCCCACACCTGCGATGAATGGCTGTCGCTCGACGAACTCGACAAGGCAGCGGAGATTCTCTACTTGCTGGCCACGCAAGGATGATGGGTTCGCGGTTCTGGGCAGGAGAGCGCGGACGGGACGCCCTTTCCGAAAAGGCGTCCCGTCCGCGCGTTCGTTTACAGAATTGGCGACCTGTCAGCGCTCTCCTGCGGAGAGTCGCGAACGTCATTCCTTCGGTTGGCTGGTCGGGATCGCTTGGATGCGCGAGTCGAGAGCCATGAATTGCACCGATTGCACCAGAGCCACATCGCGGCCATCGAGTTTGGCGGCATGATTGGGGAGCATGGTGAAATCGATCAGGAGTTGATTGCCGTCGGGGGTGGCGACGAGATAGTAGCTGCGCAGAGCGTCGACGCCGCTGAGTTTTCCTTCGGCGGTGACGCGGAAGATCGTGTACCCGCTCTGGCCCTTGATCTTGTCGGATTCGTCGAGGGGGGCGCCGTCTTTTTGCACCCAGCCGCTGCTCTCGCGCATCATCTTGGAGAAATCGGCGAGCTTCATGAGGTTCTTGTCGTCGACCTTCTGCCAGGGAGTGACGGCACACTGGGCGATGAAGTCGCCGCGGCCATCGACGAGGCGGAGGACGAGTTTGCCGTCGTTCGTCTGGCTGACCATGTGCCAATCGCGGGTGAACTGGAACTCGAAGCCCTTACGTAAATGGCGATACGTGAGATTCGTCAGGCTGGCGGGGGGCGCTCCCGAGGGGACGCGGACCAGGGCGACTTCGCCCAGCTGCGTGGGCGTATCGATCGGCACGCGTTTGAGCGAGTAAGCGACATCGGCCGCAAGCGACGGGCTGACCGGGCCTTGCTGGCGTTCATCGCTGACGCGCCATTCGACTTGCACGACGCGTTTGAGCTTGAGGTTGTAAGCCACGACCGAATCTTTGACCATGACGGTCACCGGGGCGGCCATGTCGATGCCTTGCACC
>JBAXFO010000795.1:0-2728 GCA_037139885.1 Planctomycetota bacterium | reverse complement strand
CTGATTATAGACTGCGCTCGTGACGATCAGACGATGCAGCTTCTTGAGCGAGCCGCCGTTGTCCCGCAACTCGACCGCAAGCCAATCGAGTAGTTCCGGATGCGTCGGCGGGCTGCCCATGCGCCCCAGATCGTTCGGCGAATCGACAATTCCCTTGCCGAAATGATAATGCCAGACGCGATTGGCGATGCTCCGCCAAGTCAACATGTTTTCGGGGTCGGTGATCCAGCGAGCCAGCGCGGCCCGGCGCTCGCCTTCCGCCTTCGGGTTGATGTCCGCGAACTCGGCCTTGAGTGTTTTAACACAGTCGAGACCGCCGGGACCGACCGGATCGAGCGGTTGCTTGAAATCCCCTCGCTTGAGGACGTGAATGGGAACGGGTTCCTTCGGCGCCTTGTAATTACGAATCGGCGGGAAGTCGGCCGCAATCGCCCAGACTTTCGGCGATTGCGGAAGGGCGGCGATCTGACCGTCAATGTGCAGGCGCACAAAATGCTTATAGATGCGGTCGGCCTGCTCGGGCGTCCGTTGTTGGGGCGGAATACGCAGATCCGCCGCGATCGTTGCCGGCAGAGGCGTCTTCCCAAGCGGCGGAGCCCGATTCGCAACCGACAGACGCAACCGGCCAATAAGATGCCCGGTGCCGTGGAGTTGTTCGAGTTGAAACGTCACGAGCGAATCGCCGTCTTGCGCGATCGGCGACTTGAATTCGAACGTCGCAAAATGCGACTTGCCGACTTCGGGATAAATGGCCCAGCCTGTTTCCTTGCGGCTGTCGATGGCGCGAGCGATCTCCCAACCGTCCTGGCTGAAGTCGGCCTGCGGATTGACAAGCGGTACCTCAATCCCCTTGTTCGGTTCGCTGGCCGGGGCGATGCGAACACGGAACTCGGAAAGGGTCAGATTGCCGTTATCTTGCCGACCCGGTCCTTGTTGGGGAAGCGACGAATCGGTGAGGACCTCGAGCTTCACTGCGGCTAACCCTTTTGCGGGCAGCTTCGCGGTGAAGGTGTACGTATCCTTGTCGGGACGCTTTCCGCCGCAGAGATACGAACCGTCCGCCATCTGCGTGAACTCCGTGCCAGCTTCGGACTTCGCCTCCAGTTTGGACAGCGCCTGCCAATCGACTTTGTCAGGACGAACGCCCTCTTCCCAAGCAGCCTGGGCCACGGCCAGGCCCTTGCGTTCCTCGGCGCTGAATGGATCGCCTCCCTTGTCGAGCATATTTTTGCGGTTCTGCCACTCGGCTCGCTGGGTCGAACTGTTGACCGGCCGTTCCGCACGTCCGACGCCGGCAAAGACCGCCTGGAACCGGTAATAATCTCGTTGATCGATCGGATCGAACTTGTGCTCGTGACAGCGAGCGCAATGGACGGTCATGCTCAGAAACGTCGTTGCGACATTGGTCGCGATGTCGTCGCGGTCAAGGTTGAGAGCGATTTTCCTGCAATCGGTTCCGTCGACTTGCTCGACCAGGGCGCTTTGATTGAATGGCCCGGCCGCCGCGAAGCCGAGCGCCGGGATCGATGCCCCTTCGTTCGGAAACAAAATATCGGCCGCGATCTGCTCCTGCACGAAGCGAGCATAAGGCTTGTCCGAGTTGAACGCGTTGATGACGTAATCGCGATAGGGCCATGCATTCATGCGCGGACGGTCCATGCCAAACCCGTTCGATTCGCCAAAGTGAACGACATCGAGCCAGTGCCTTGCCCAGCGTTCTCCGTAATGCGGAGACGCAAGCAAGCGGTCGGCAAGCCGTTCGACGGCCTCCTGTTTCTTGGCCACCGCAGCGTAATCTTCGCAAAACCTTTCAACATCCTCCGGAGTCGGGGGCAGACCAAGCAGGTCCAGCGACATGCGGCGAATGAGAACTCGCGGTTCCGCGGCCTTCGAGTGCGTCAGCTTTTTTTCACGCAGCGAAGCGAGGATGAACGCATCAATCGAGGTCTTGACCCAGCCAGCATCAGGCCCGTCGATCTTCGGTATCTCGGGCCGACGTAACGGCCGCAACGACCACCAATCGCCGTCCCGCTTCGCCGTCGTCGTCAGATCTCGGGGATCGAAAGCCCCGGCGTTTACCCAGCGGATGAAGTCGGCAATCACGTCGTCGGACAGCTTCGGACCCTTTTGCGGCATCTTGAGATCCGGATCGGTATGGCGGAGACTGACGATGAGTAGGCTTTCGTTGGCCTTACCCGCGACGATGGAGGGGCCGCTGACGCCTCCTTTACGCAGGCCGTCACGGGTGTCCAGGGCGAGGCCGCCCCGTGTCTTCTTCGCCGAATGGCACGAATAGCAGTGTTCGACGAGAACGGGGCGAATCTTGTTCTCGAACATTTCCCGCCTCGCGCGATCGGGATCTTGAGAGGGCGCGGGCGTCGTCACGGAGAGTACGAAACATACTGCGACCAGGAGTCGGAAATAAGCGATGTTCATCAGCTGAGCCTGCATGTCGGCGGGAGGGCGTCGTTGACGTAAGTCAATTCAAAACAATGGGAAGCGAAACTCCCCAAATTGTTTCGCGAGGAGGGACCCACTTGATATTAGCCGTGAACGGCAAGATTCCTCGTTTGAATTTCGAGTTTTTCTGGAAAATGCGTCACGGCTTCTTCAACTTCGGCGAAAGCGTGATCTTCTCGTTGGCCCGCAAGGCGGCCGCCCACACCGCGGCTCATGAACACGAGAGCACGCTTGGGAAACGCTGCCCCAACTTTGGCCGCGATCAGAA
>JBAXFO010000794.1:0-2732 GCA_037139885.1 Planctomycetota bacterium | reverse complement strand
TGAACCACAGAGACGCAGAGAGCACAGAGAGTTTACCGAGACAATCGCCGTTTTCTGCACCGTTTCCGGTCCGAACCAGCGTCGTCAATCAGCGACTCTCTGTGCCTCTGCAGTTTAATTGTCTTAGAAACTTCGCCGTACAGGCTACATCCCCTCAATCGGCCGATTCCTACTTATTGAGAGCGTCCACAAACGCCTTGGCGAACGGGGCCAGATCGACCGGAGTGCGGCTCGAGATCAAGTTGCCGTCGATCACCACTGGAGCGTCGACCCAGATCGCGCCGGCGTTCTCAAGATCGTCTTTGATGGCCGTGGTTCCGGTGGCTTTCTTGCCTTTGAGGATTTTGGCTGAGATCGGAATCCAGCCGCCGTGACAGATGAACGCCACCGGTTTGCCTTGTTCGAAAAACTCGCGCGTCAACTGCAACACCTTGGCGCTGCGGCGTAGCTTGTCGGGCATGAAGCCCCCGGGGATCAGGAGCCCGGCAAAGTCCTGGCTGCGGGCGTCGCTGATGAGCATGTCGGCCTTGGCGGGGTAGCCGTGCTTGCCGTCGTATTTCCGCAGCTCCTCGGCGGCCATCTTGCAGACGTAGCCCGCCTCCTCGACGCGGATCTTCGGATACCAGAGTTCGAGATCTTCGTAGATGTCGCCCAGAAACGCAAGTACCGATTTCGACATAGCAACACTCCTTGATGAATGGCGGCCGCGTCACGAAGAAGGGAAGACCTCGTCGAGCGGCACTTCCCACTGACCCAACCCCAGACTAATCGCCGCGACGTTCTTTTTCAAATCGATGCGGACGACCTTGCCCGGCTTGTCGAACCGCGTCGTCTTCACGATCGCGCCCGCTTTGAGCGACCGGCGAAATTCGCGCAGCGTGGCCGCGTCGCTTGCCTGTCGTTCGAGATCCGACTTGGCCCGTTCGAGTTCCGCCTTCTGCTGATGGGCGGCGGCTTCGGCGGCCAGAGCGCTTTCGCGGGCTTGTTCGGCTTCCTCGCGCTTCTTCTGCAAGATCACCATCTCGGGAGCGCGGCGCTGCTTGCGTTTCAAATAATGATTCGCACGCCGCAACAGCTCCTTCGGCAATTTCAGACGCCGGGCGATCTTGAGCGCGTTGCTCATGCCGAACTGACCGATGTGCAGGCGATACGTCGGCAGCAACGTCTCGGGATCGAACTCCACCGCGGCGTTCTCGGCCCGGTCGTTGTTGAAGGCGTATGTCTTCAAATCGCCAAGGTGCGTCGTCACCATGGCTCGGCATCGGAGATGGTCGAGTTGATCGAGAATCGCCCGGCCCAGCGCGGCTCCTTCCGTCGGATCGGTGCCGGCCCCGAGCTCATCGAGAAGAACCAGCGTGTCGGCGTCGGCGATTTTGAAGATGTGCGCGAGCCGTGAAATGTGCGAGCTAAACGTGCTCAGCGATTGTTCGAGGCTCTGTTCGTCGCCGATGTCGGCGAGGATCTTCGAAAAAATCGGCAGTTGACTCCCCTGCCCCACGGGGATGTGCATGCCCGTCTGGGCCATGAGGGCGATGAGGCCAACCGTCTTCAAGGCGACCGTTTTGCCGCCGGTGTTCGGGCCCGTGATAATTAGTAGGTTGAACGGCTGCCCCAGGCGGAGGTCGATCGGCACCACGGACTTCGGAGGCTCCATCGTACGTCGCGCCGTTGCGTCGGGTCGAGCGTCCGACCGAACGGGGTTGCGAACTTGATGTTCCAGCAGCGGATGCCGTGCCTGCCGCAGCCAGAGTCGGCCATCGCTCGTGATCTCGGGCGCGGTCATGTGATAGTCGCGGCTGAGCCGGGCCTTGGCGGTGACGTAATCGAGCCGGGCCATCGCTTCGATCGCATAACCGAGCGGCCGCGCCACGCGGCCCACTTCGGCCGTCAAGCGCCGCAACACTTTGTTCACTTCGCGTTCTTCCTCGCCTTTCAGGATGACGCGTTCGGCGCTGAGTCCCGCCACCTCCGCCGGTTCGATGAAGATCGTCTCGCCCGTGCTGCTCGTGCGATGCACGATGCCCGGGACTTTATGGCGAAAGTTCACCGCCACGGGGAGAACATAATGATCGCCCGAAACCGTCGCGTTCGGATAGCGGAGCGCTTCGCGCAATTTCGGATCGCGAAGAAGATGCTTGATGCGCGTCTGCACTTTCTCATCGAGCTGAGCGATTTGCTGGCGGACCGCGGCCAATTCGGGCGACGCGATATCGAGAACATGGCTTCGCGAATCGATGCAGCCGTGAATCGATTTCGCCACAAGGCCGAGATCCTCCACGCCGGAAAGCAGCGCCATCAGGCCCGTGAAGCGATCGCCCAGCCGCATGCGAAAGCGATACATGTGGCCCGTGCATGTGAGCGTGCCGGCGACATCGAGAAGTTGATCGGGGGAAAGCATCGCGCCGATGGCGGCGCGCCGCGCCAGCAAGCGAACATCGCTCAAACCGGAGAAGGGGGGCGACTGCCCCTGTTCGAGCACATCGACCATCTCGCCGACAAGAGCCAACTCCGCGATGATGGCGTCGCGCCGGGCGCTCGGTTCCGCGAGCCGGGCGAGTTCCTTGCCGAGCGAACTGAACGCGAATCCCGCGACGAGTTCGCGGACTTTGGCGAATTCCAGGAGTTCGAGAGTATGCGCATCCATCGTGTGTCTTTCATTGTAGCGAGCCCGGCTCGTGAGAAGCGGACCGCACCACGACGATGGCTTCGTTTTGCAAAGACACACCCCCGCG
>JBAXFO010000793.1:0-2737 GCA_037139885.1 Planctomycetota bacterium | reverse complement strand
CGATACACGGCTCCCCGCGTGCCGCGTCCGCCCGTCGCGAAGAACACGTCGCCCGTTTTCGGATGGATCGCGGCCGCCGTCGGCGCGAAGCTGCTGCTCGCGCTCGGTTCGAGAAAAACGGTCGGGTCTTTCGACTGCGTCAACGAGCTTACCGGCATGACCGCGCGATGCACCCGGCCAAACGTCCAATCGCCCAGGAGCAAGGTGGAGCTATCGGGCGTCGACACGGCCGCGACGACAAACGTCGGCGACCCGCGGCCAAACGTGGCGAGCGGCGCCATCGTGTCGGGAGCATAAGGAGGAATCCGCCACATGCGGCTGGAAAACTGCGGACCGAGCCAACCGTAATAGGCTCCTTCGACGATCTGATAGAGCCGCGTCCCTTCGTACCAGGGCATGCCGATGCAGCGTTCATTATCGGAATCGTACGTAAAGAGACGTCCGTGGGCGTCGAAATCGAAGCCGTAGGGATTTCGCAAGCCATGGGCGACGATCTCCGATTTGCCCGATGTCGGATGAAAACGCACGACCGTACCGGCGATGGGGTTTTTCACAGGCGACGTGGGAAGCTGCACGAAGGAATCGTCGATGCCCGCTTGATCGCCGGCAAGAAGATAAAGCCAGCCATCGGGGCCGCGGCGCAGCGCGTGGGCCGTGTGGTCGTTGCCGGTCTTCATGGGGCGGATCAGCGTGGCGGGGCCGTCGGCCTTGTCGTCGCCGTTCTTGTCGGTCAATTTGCAAAGCCCGGCATCGCCGACGAAGAGGAGCGTATCGCCTTCCCGGAGCATGCCGTGAGCGCCGGTCTTGGGTTCGGTCGCGAACTCAATCGCTCGGTTCGCTTTGCCCTCGCCCTTGTCGTCGACCAGAATGCGAATGTAGTTCTTCCCCGAGACGATGAGCCGTCCCTTGGGGTCGATCGTCATGCTGAAGATATCGCTGGCGAGAGCGTCGCCCGCGTATTCGCTGATCTCAAAGCCGGGCGGCAACTTGAAGTCCTGAGCGAACGACGACGGAGCGAACAGCGCCAGGGTGAGGAGCGAAATGCGCAACATAGGTTTGCCAAAAAAGGACCGGCGGGGGGAAGCAGGTGATTTGAATTCTCCGCGATGGTCGCGGTTCTGGCAAGACCTCACACGGCCTTCGATCGGCCCGTCACACGGCTCCTTGCCGAAGCCGCTCCTCAAGCTCCGGCATCCGCGGCAACCGTCGATCGCGCTGGCCGGCTTCCAGATGATAGATGCCGGCCGGATCGAGCGTTTCGCCCGCGGTGAGCTTGCACTGCATCTGCTTCTGCCGGCTCTTCTGAAACCATCCCGGCAGACATGTCTCGCAGCACAGGCCGTACGTCTTCAGTTCGCTCGCAAGCCCATCGCTCCAGCGGGCCGCGATCTTGTACACGGCCTGGTTCTTGCAACCCGAACTGTAACAGTAAATGGGATACGGCGGCATGGGCATCGAAGGCTTCCTCACGCGCAACCGATCGGCGATCAATCGGTCTTGAACGGAATCGGATCGCCATTGACCTGGGCGATCGCGTTCATGGCGGCTTTCTGCTCGGCTTCCTTCTTCGTCCGGCCCCAGGCGGCGGCGTAATGATACCGGCCGATCAGCGCCGCCACTTTGAAACACTTGCTGTGGTCGGGCCCCTTTTCGTCGAGCACGTTGTAAATCGGCGTCTCGGCGAATTCCTTTTGAGCGAGCTGTTGCAGCACCGATTTGAAATTGCCCGCGTGCTCCCCTTCGGCGACGATCTCGATCTCGGGAATGATGTACTTGAGCACAAACCCCTTCGCCGCATCCAGCCCGCCATCGAGATACATGGCCCCGACCAGCGACTCGAACATATCGGCCAGCATGTTCGACGGCATCACCGCCTGATTATGCATGCCCTTGCCCAGAAACAGATATTCGCCCAGATTCAGCTCTTTGCTGATGCGAGCGCACGTTCGCCGGCTGACGACCGCAGACTTGATCTTCGTGAGATCGCCTTCTTGATATTCGGGAAAGCGGAGGTAGAGCTCGCCGACGACGATGAGGCCGAGCACCGCATCGCCCAGGAACTCGAGCCGCTCGTTCGACGCCAAACGCGTCTGGGCGCCGGAGGTATGGGTCAGCGATGAGCGCAGCAATTCCGTCTGTTTGAAGCGATAGCCGAGCACCTGCTGGCACTCTTCCAGGATCTCGCTTTCATCTTTGATCAGATCTTGTGCCATAGCCATAAACGTTCGAACGGGGATTGGGCCCCTTGAAAGTACCGACTCACATGGCCGTTTGTCAACTCCCGATCCCTATTCTAGAGAATCGGACCGCCTTGCGGCATGGGGACCGCAAACTTGGTCCGATCCGTTTTACGCGCGCCTGTGCGCTCAATTCCGCGCCGTTCGTCCGTGCCCCCTCCCCGATCTCGCATCGGAATCGGTTCGCGCCTGAACTAATGGGATAAGCCTATGGCGGCTTGCCGCGAAAATCTTCGGTTCCAATCACTTTTTCGGATCGTCGAGCTTTTTCGGCAGTTCGATGTTCGGCCGTTTGGGATCCTTCGCGTCGATTTTCAAAATATCCACCTTGGCCTTCAACTGCTCGACGTCGTAGCGGTAGACCTTCATCGTCGGGGTTCCGTTGGGGGGCGTTGTGGTAATGGTCACGACAACCGGTCCATAAAGCGGCCCGGTGATGGGCGCCGCACCAATCGTGTTCGGCACGGTATTTGCGCCTAGCAAATACATCTGAACAGTAT
>JBAXFO010000792.1:0-2754 GCA_037139885.1 Planctomycetota bacterium | reverse complement strand
CTAAGCGACCAGGTGGTTCCGTCGGCCAGCGTCCTCCGGCGCCCCGACGTACGATCCCCAAAATGGTGCCGTCGGCATCAGTAGTGCCTAAGACGTGCGAGTCCGTCGTCGAGCGGGTATCACATCTGCGATTCCTGAACGGCCGGCGAGTCCCGTTCCAGAATAATGCCGAGTTCGCCACCGCCGGCGGCCTGGTTCTGCTTCGTCAATCGTAGGGCGGCACGGGAGACAGTCAGAATGCAAAACCTTGGAATCGTCTGCGCATTCTGCCGCTTCGTGCCGGCATCGTCGGCGTCGGCATCCCATGGCAAAGGCGAGCGCCTACTGCGTGTTTCCCGCACTACTCTTTTCTCGCTGCAATTGCTCGCCCGATCGCCGCCCATCTTTGCAATGAACGGTACCTATCGCGGCTCATCATCTTCACCGTTTTCGCCAACAAAAGCTCTCGATCAATGACATCGAAACCCGCCTCGCAGCCGCAGGCTTCCAGGACCTTGTTGAAACTGGCGAACGCTTTCACGCCTTTCGCCGACAGCGTTCCCCCTTTGAACATCTTGTCGGGGACGCCTCGCATTCGGCGACGAGACACTTTGCCGTCACGGCTGGAGCGACCGCTATCGCGGGCGGCAACGCGGCCGACGATTTCAACAATCGCGGCCCGGTGATCGTCGTTCGCGTCGTCAAGCCAACCGTCGGCGATTGCTCGCCGAAGGCGCCGAAGATCGCCACGGCTTGGATCGGCCCAACGGCAAAGCAGGTCGCACGTCGTCCCCTTCCCCGGAAAGGAAACACTCGCCGCGTCTCCGGCAAGCGGCCGGCTTCGCTGACGACGTTTCAATTTTTGACGTGCTCTCTGTCCAAGTCCCATGCTACTAGCTAGAGCGTCGTTCAAGCTAAATTTTCGGCGTGAGCCGGCGGGTTGATCCCGCCGGGACAAGCCCGGCGGCTCGCCTCAACCGAAAATTAGTCTGGTTGACGCGCTAGTTCCACTTCCCCATATCTCGTTTCGCTTGTTGCAACAAGCGATTGATCGCGTTGGCGTCGTCGGCTTCGGGAGCGGCATTTATGTAACTGGCGAGATGATCGATGGCGGAACCGACGCGCTGCGTGCGCAGCAACGACAGGCCCAGGTCGCGGCGCACTTGCACATCGCTGGGGTTCAACTGGTGCATGCGCCCCAAGACGCGGGCGGCGCGGCGCGAGTCGTCGGCTTTGAAATAAATGCCGCGGAGGTTGTTGAGCAGGCGCTGCACGAAAGGCCCGGGCGGGACAATCCAATGTTCGAGCGAAGCGATCGGCACATTGAGCCCGGTGACCCGCGCCACCATCGCCTCGGCTTGATCGAGCGTGAGATGCCGGCCGCCGTGAAAGGGATCGATCAACTGGGTGGCGTGCCCTTCGAGGCATTGCACCACGAAATGGCCGGGGAGGCCGACTCCCGCGAGGGGCAACCCCGCCCGGCGGCCCACGGCGATCGTCACGAGCGACAGCGTAATCGGGATGCCCGTGAGGCGGTCCATCACGTCGTTCAGATAGCTGTTGCGCGGATCGTAATAGTCCTTGGCGTTGCCGTGATAGCCGAGCTGATGGAACAGATAGCGGCACAGGCCGTGCGTTTGCTCGTCGCGGGGGCCGCTGAGATGCGATTTGGCGTCGCGGGCCAGATCGCGAAGTTGGTCGAGATAGGCGGCCACGTCGAGGTTGGGATACTCGTCTTTCGCCAAATGCAGAGCGATCTCGGCGACATCGTAATCGGCCGTCGGGTCGCGCGCAAGATCGGTGAGCACGGCGTCGAGGTTCATTCGCGTTCCTCGGCGTCGAGGCCGCGGGGAGGCCGGCCGGCGTGGAACGTCGGCGGCGGCAGCGTTTCCGCCAACGCTTTGGCGTCGGCGTAGGACATCGGTTTCACGATGCCGACGCCGCGATAAATGGTGAGATTGCGGCGCCGGGCCAGGATCTCGCGCCGCGTGCGTCCCGCGGGGGCGTCGGGCCAGGGCTCTTTGCGTTCCTGAAAGTCGCAAAATTGGGGAGCGATCTGGGCGATGTACTTCCAGTAGGCGCCATTGTCGGTCTGAATGATGAACGACCCGCCCGGTTCCAGAACGCGGGCCAGCTCCGCGAAGAAACGCGGGGCGAGCAAACGCCGACCCATATGCTCGCGTTCATAATAAGGCTGCGGATGATAGCAATGCATCTCGCGCACGCTCTGGTCGCCCAGATATTTCGCGACGAGTTGATGGCCATCGACGGCGGCGAAGCGGATGTTCGCCAGGCCGCGATGATTGGCCCGGCGCGTGGCGTAGCGAAGCACGAGGGGGAGGAAATCGACGCCGACGTGATTCCAATCGGGATGAGCGATGGCGCTCGCCAACAAGAAACGGCCATTGCCGCAGCCGAGATCGACCACCAACGGGGCCGACCGCTCGAAGATGGGGGTCCAGTCGATGGGGCCCGTCGGCGGGAGTTTTTTGAGAGCCGTGCTGGCCCAGCGTTCCTTGTCGAGGATCTCGCCGGGGATGGGGATGCCGAACTCGTTTTCGATGCGCTCTGTGATCATCCCGTCATTGTAAACGATTCCGGGGCGAGCGGAGCGGGAACTGTTGGCTGTGTGCTGTGAGCGGTTCGCATTGTTCGGAAAAAAGCCAACCGTTCACAGCACACAGCCAACCGTCCAACGAGGCAAACTTAGTTCGAAAGCTGCGGAGCAGGGGGCAACGTCGGCAGCGAAGCGGGCATATTCGCCGGCATGAGCGG
>JBAXFO010000791.1:0-2759 GCA_037139885.1 Planctomycetota bacterium | reverse complement strand
GAGGTACACTGCCAACGGGCGATTGGCGCACACGTCTCTCCGCGCAGGCGACAGCCCACCGTCGGCAGCCCCCATGTTTTCGCCAAGGATGAGTTGATGTTCCGCCTCCAGAAAACAGCCTTACGGATCGTTCTCGCCGCCCTGGCCATCGGTTCGTTCGGCGTCGCTGGCTGCTCGAAGGGGCCGTCCGCAGACGGCGCGCCGCCGCCGCTCACGGCCACCGTCAGCCTTCCCGTCGAACAAACCGTGACGGACTACAGCGATTTCACGGGCCGCACGATGGCGGTGGAAGCCGTGCAGATCCGCGCTCGCGTCTGGGGACATCTCGACAAGATCAACTTCGTCGAAGGGGCCGAGGTCAAGCGCGGCGACCTGCTCTATGTCATCGATCAACGGCCCTATCAAGCCGCCCTCGCCCGCGCCGACGCCGAGGTCGCCCAGGCCGAGGCGCGCTCGAACCGTCTCGTCGGCGACCACACCCGGGCCCAGAATCTCGTGCAGAATCGGGCCATCAGCCGTGAGGAATTCGAAAAGGTGGCCGGCGATTTGACCGAAGCCCAGAGCGCCGTCCGCAGCGCCATCGCGGCCCGCCAGGCGGCCAAGCTCAATCTCGATTTCACCGAAGTCAAAGCCCCCATCGACGGGCAAATCGGCCGGGCCATGGTCACCGCGGGCAACATGGTCTCCTCCGGCGAAAGCGGCGGCACGATGCTCACCACCCTCGTCTCGATCGATCCCATGTACGTCTACTTCGACGTCGACGATCTCGTGGTCACTCAGATCAGCGGCATGCTTCGCAAGGCCAAGGACCGCAGCCGCGAACGTCCCGTCATCCAGATGGGCCTCGCCCACGAAAAAGGCTTCCCCCATCGCGGCCAACTCGATTTCGTCGACAATCAGATCGACCCCGGCACCGGCACCATGCGCATGCGCGGCCTCTTCCGCAATCCCGATCGCGTGCTCACGCCGGGCATGTTCGTCCGCGTCCGCGTGCCGCTCGACGAACCGCATTCGGCGCTGCTCGTCACGGATCGGGCCATCGATACCGATCAAGGGCAGAAGATCGTCTTCGTCGTCACCAAGGACAACACCGTCGAGAAACGCGACGTCCGCCTCGGCAAGATGCACGGGGGACTGCGTGAGATCGTTGCAGGCGTCCACGCCGGCGAGCAAATCGTGGTCGACGGCCTGCAACGCGTGCGCCCCGGCATGACCGTGCAACCGCGACTCGTGCCCATGCCGGTGTTTCAAGACGCGAAGTGACGCGCCGCATTTCGCCGCATAACTCCCAGCCTGTCCCATCGGCCTCATCCCTCAGTCGTGCCGATGTTCGCACGCAGACTGGCGGCGTCGTCGCGGACGGTGTCGAGGACGCTGCGGCGGCGGGCCTGGCGTATCGCGTCGTTGACTGTCGTCGATCCGAACAGGCGATTGAAGATGGCGGCCGGCGAAGTCTCTTTCGGCAACCCCTGGGTTGGCGACCGCCACGACATGGCGCTGGTGTAGACGCAATTGAAACCGCGATCGCACGACCAGCCGCCGGGCGCGTGGTGACTTTGATCGGGCGAAAAGCGATGGTATTGATCGCCGTCGCCAACATCGGTCCGACGCGCCGAATGCGGCTCAGCTCGCGTCGTGTCGTGAGTCTGCCAGCCGAAAATGGCGCCGTGGACCTGCGGGCCGAGCAACGTCAAGTGGGAGAACTTGGTCAGGGTATCAGCGCCAACTCTGCCACGATCGGTTGGTGTCTTCTATTGAAACATCACTGCACCGATCGTGGTGAGTTTGACCATCGCGCCCTTACTGCCTTTGTACGATAGCTGGATGCCTCCCGTTACTGCATCAACGTCGAGCGTAAAGGCAATACCCGTCGAGTTGCCCGGAAGGCCGATGATTCCTTGGATTCGGGCAGAACTTCCATTGCGGGTCCCCGATTTCACGGTGACGACGTAGCTTTGGCCATTGGGGGCGGTGTACGTGCCGCCGCCACTGAAAATGCCGCTATTCATGTCGACGCTCATCAAGAGCTGCGATCCCCCGAGGACGCCGGCGATGAGCAGTTTCGTTGGCGCCGTCACGAGGATCGTACAATTCGATTTGCCGCTTTGAATGGCCACGGTCGAGCCGTCCTGACTCGATTCCACGTCGAAATGGCCCGCAATCAGACTGTTGAGCGTCGGTAGGAAGCGGACGCCGGCCAGAGCGTCGGCGGCCGTGATGAAATCGCCGTTGTGGACGATGGTGACGCCGTCGCTCTTATAGAGGACGCCGCCTGTGATGCCGCTGATGCGGAAACTCGTCACCTCGGCGCCGTCGAGGGCGTTGCGCGTTATGACGATCGGCGCCGAGAGTTTGCTTTCGATGGTCGTGGCGTTGGCCACTTGCGGCGTGTCGCCGACGGGGATGATCGTAATCGTGGATGTCGCCTTATCGCTTGAGACAGCAATCCCGTCTTGGCTCGATTCGACGTCGAAATGGCCCGTTGCGTTGCTGTTCGGCGTGGGCAGAAAGCGGACGCCGGCGAGGCCATCGGCGAGAGTCAAGAAGCTGCCGTTGACGATGGGCGTGACGCCGTCGCTCTTGAAAAGCAAGCCGCCCGCAATGCCGCTGATTTTGAACGAGGTGATGCCTTCGTTCGCCGCGGCCACGACGATCGGGATCGGAGCGGAAAGCGTGTCTTCGAGCAGAGCTAAATCGCTGACAAACGGTTTGTGTGGAGCGACGACCTTGACGTCGTAATCCTCGACTTCGCCGTCGGC
>JBAXFO010000790.1:0-2759 GCA_037139885.1 Planctomycetota bacterium | reverse complement strand
CCTGCTCGGCTTTTGGCCAACGCTTTAGCCGTTTCAGGTTCGAGCGTCTTGAGCCCCAGAATCAGGAACTCGCCCTGGAACTCGGCGAGAGCCTCGGCGACTTCCGGGGTGATCTCGTAAGTTTGGCTTAACTGCAGGATTCCGAAGCGAGATTCCTCCTGGGCCTTCTGAACCAGTTCGCGGGCCCGCTTGACCGTGATCTCCTCATGCGATCTGGCCGGCACTTTCCGGAACGCGGGGTCAGTCGTGTAATCGGACGCGGGCAGCAATCCTTGCTTGATCAAATCGCCAAAGGTTGGCGAATCGGGTAAGGAAGGGTTTGCCGGGATATCGTTGACCCGTCGTCCCGCCTCGCGTTTTCGTGCGGAATCCTCACGATCGTTAAATGTCGCCAGCACGTTAATCGCGGTCCCGTACTGATTGCGCGGACCGTAACCGGCCACATGGCACACGGCGCATGAAATCCCCCTGTTCTGCAAGATCTGCCGCGTCCAGGCCCGCGCCGCGTCCGGATCCTGCACGTTGCGGATCTGTTCAAAGAGAGCGGCATCAAGGCCACAGATGGCATAGGTCTTGGTTGGCAGACAGAGCCAGACCAGACCGAGGCAGAGACCGAAGCCCCAGCGAAAGGAGCCCAAGCGACCATGTCCGTTAAAAATAGTCAAAAAACACCTCTTCTATGAGAATCATTAAAATTACGGACGGCCGAAAAACCGTTCAAAACGTTCACATTAATAGGCGGCGTCCAGGATAAGTCAAGGTGAACGCCGCTGACGCGAGAAAGGCTGGAAAGCGTGGGCGCATGTGGGCGAAAGAATGCTGGCCACTACCAGTGAGATCGCCGCATTGCGGTTCACGAACATGGAAACGTACTCCACGCGATCTATTGTCCAATTGCAATCGGATATCTACGCCCGCCGACCCGACCAGTTCCGGGATCGCCTCGCAGTTCGCAGGTTTCTCACA
Source organism: Planctomycetota bacterium (assembly GCA_037139885.1). Classification (GTDB taxonomy): domain Bacteria; phylum Planctomycetota; class Planctomycetia; order Gemmatales; family Gemmataceae; genus JAIEPT01. The sequence goes on along the minus strand of JBAXFO010000790.1, from coordinate 1,793 downwards.
GCAACTCCGTTACTTGGAAGGTTTCTTGCAAACAAGCCGGTCATGGTCGGTCAAACCCGGTCCACAATTTCTTCGATGACATGCCCATGCACATCGGTCAGTCTACGGTCGGCGCCGTTGATTCGGAATGTTAACTTTTCGTGGTCGATGCCTAAGAGATGCAAGAGCGTCGCGTGCTGGTCGTAGCACATGGTGCGGCCTTCCGTGGCGTGGAAAGAGAACTCATCACTGCTGCCGTGCGTTGCCCCTCCCTTGATTCCACCGCCTGCCATCCAACTCGTGAAGGTATTGCCGTTGTGATCGCGGCCGCTGTTGCCCTGGCTGTATGGCGTACGGCCAAATTCCGTCGTCCAGAAGACCACGGTTTCGTCGAGCAGGCCTCGGCGGCGTAAATCTTTGAGTAGGCCGGCAATCGGCTTGTCGGAACGCAGGCACATCCGTTCGAAATCAGAATTGGGACGCACGTCTTCATGGCTGTCCCAGTTGCCTTTGGCGCCGTTGAGGCCCGATCCGCACCAGAGCTGAACGAAGCGTACGCCGCGTTCGATGAGCCGACGAGCGATGAGGCAGTTACGTCCGATATCGCGTGTTTGGGGACGATCAAGGCCATAGAGCTTGGTCGTCTCCTCGGTTTCGTGGGTGATTTCAAGGGCTTCCGGAGCGGCGAGTTGCATGCGGGCCGCGAGTTCGTAGGAGCGGATGCGGGCCTCGAATCGCGAGTCGCCGGGAACATGTTCATTCTGTTGGCGGTTGAGTCGGGCAAGGACGTCGAGCCCGGCCCGCTCGCTCTCGGGCGTTACGAACCTGGCGGAGCGCGAAGGAAACAGGTCCGGGACAGGGTTTGGGGCGGTCGGCTGGAACATCGTTCCTTGATGCTGGGCGGGGAGAAAACCGTTGGTCCACGAAGAGTTGCCAGTCCAAGGCAAACCCACGGGGTCGGGCAAGGCGACGTAGGTCGGCAGATTCTGGTTCATACTGCCAAGGGCGTAGCTGACCCAGGCGCCGACGGTTGGGAACCCTGGCATGAGAAATCCAGAGACTTGCATCGTTTGCCCGGCGCTGTGCTCGCTGGTTGGGGAATGCATCCCGTACAAAAAGGCCAAGTCGTCGACGCACTCGGCGGTATACGGGAGAGCATTCGTGACCCAGCGGCCGGTCTGACCGTGACGGCTCCACGTCCAGGGGCTTCTAAGCACGGCGCCCGGTGATGCGATCGTGCCGCCGGTGACGCGGAAGGGGACTGGCTGACCATGTCGGCGGATGAGTTCGGGCTTGTAATCGAAGGTGTCGCACTGGCTGGCGCCGCCGACCATGAAGAGCTGGATGACGGATTTGGCGCGGGCTCGCGGCGCCGGCTCCGCGCGAACTTCCTCCCGGCACATCCAACTGAAAGCCAGGGAGCCGAAGCCGCCAAGGCGTATGGCGTCGCGACGGGTAATCGGGTTGTCGAACATCGCGGTTCTCCCATTCGAGGCGAATCACGGAACAAACAAGAAATCGTTGCAATTCAAGAGGACCCGGCACGCGTTCGCCAGACCGTGCCGCTGGGCGTACTCGACCATCAGCGTTGCTTCGCCTTCGCGGGGCGGCCGCCCCAGCATCAGGTGAAATGCCCGATCGATTTGCGCCGGCGTATCCGCTGCTTCCTTCTCCAGCCGCGACGCAAGGTGCTCGCATTGTCGCAATACGAATCGGTTATTCATCAGCGTGAGCGCTTGCAGCGGCGTGATCGTCGCATTCCGTTTGCCTACCGACAGCGATGGATCGACGGCGTCGAATGTGTCCAGAAGCGG
>JBAXFO010000789.1:0-2764 GCA_037139885.1 Planctomycetota bacterium | reverse complement strand
CCAGGGTTCGACGGATTGTTCTTGCCAGACTTGGACTGAGCGTCGTCCTTGCCTTCGTTCGCCTTGGCGTCTTGCGGATTCGACTTGTCGGGATTGTCCTTGTTCCCCGCTTTGGGTTGTTCGCTTCCCGGTTTCTTATCGGGCGCGTTGGCTTGCTGCGGGTCGGATTTGCCCGGGTTCTTTTTGTCGTCGCCTTGGGACTTGTCGAGTTTGGAAAGAGTCTCTTTGAGATCGTTCGCCAGCGACTTTTCTTGCTGTTGATCGGGCGTCGACTTATTGCCGCCGTCGGGCGGAGATTTCTTATCGGGATTGTTTTGTGGGCCGCCGGCGTTGTCTTTGGTTTTCGATTCGTTCTTGTTGTCGCCTTTGTCGTCGCCCTTGTCGCTGCCTTTGCCGCCGGAGTTGCCTTGATCGTTTTTGCTGTCGGCGGGGCTTTTCGTTTGCGAGGGATCGTTGCCGTCGCCTTTGCCCCCCGTGCCGCCGGAGTTCTTTTCCTGGTTCTTTTGATCGTGATCGTTCTTTTGATCCTGATCGTGCTGGTCCTTCTTGGCCTGGGCGTTTTGACGCTCGGTCTTCTGTTCCTTCTTCGGTTGCAGGCCATCCTGGATCGTGATCTTGAACGCTTTGCTTTTGCCCACGTTCGGGCGGCCGAAATCGAAGTTGTCGGTCGCTTCGAGCCAATACGTGATTTCGTCCCCCGCCACGAGGCCCAGAGGCTTGCCGTCGGCCATGCGCAGTTGATCGAGCAACATCACTTCGGAGTATTGCAGCGACGCGGGGTACGTACCGTCGTCGAACTTCAGCCTGAACTTGGGCGTATAGGGAATCGCCGCCAGCGGACGCGGCGTGGGCTTGGCCGCAAGCTGAAGTTTTAACGACAGCCCCGTGATGCCGAAATCGTCGACCGCGACGCCCGCCAAAAACACGGTGCCGTTCGCGGGAGCGATGAGGTCTTTGCCGGGCATGACGAGCTCAACGTGCGGGGCGGTATCCTCCATCACATCGAGGGCGTACGGAGTGCGGTCGATATTCTTCTCGCCATCCATCGCCTCGAACAGAATGCGGAAGGTTCCCGATTTTTCCAGGCCAAGGCGGAAGACGAGCGTTTGCGGCTCATTCACGGGCAGCTCGGCCTTCACGAATTTCTTGACGCCGTTCAGATCGAGTTCGAGGAGGCCCGCTTTGACGGGGACATTCGTATGCGCCTTGACGACGACTTCGGTTCCGCGATGGCCCAGGAGACGGGGGTGGGGAATCCACTCGTTCGGCATGCTGACCGTTTCGGGGGCGAGCTTGCGGTAGGGGCGATAGGTGTAGGTTGCGTCGAGGCGGGCGACGAAGGGTTGCGCGCGCACGTGAAGCTGCGATTCGGGGCTCGACGCATCGCCGGCCGTGATCTTCCAAAAGATGCCCGTACGAATTTGATCGGGGCCGAGGCGAATGCCCCACTGGCCGAGATTGTCTTCTTCGAGCGGCACGCGGACGGGGACGTCATTCGTCGTTTGGCGAAACCAGAGCGCGGGGGCGCCGATCGCGTTGGCGGGGGGAAAGCGGCCTTCGATGCGGGCGAGGAATTCGATGCGCTGATTGGCGGGCACGGTCACGTCGCCGCTCCCCGGCTTGAGAATGACGATGGTCGTTTGCGTCGCCAGCGAATGGGGCCCGATCGGCAGGAAGGCGCGAGCCATGAGCGAGCCGAATTGACGCGGGACGATGGCGAGCAAGACGATGAGGCCGAAAACGAACAACGCGGTCAAGCCGGCGAGACGCCAGACGTCGCGCGTCGCCGAGACGACATCCGGATCGGCCTGTTTGAGATCGCGGGCCGCCTTGATGCCGACGGCCTGGCGAATCACCGGCGGCAGCGGTTCGTTTTTGAGTTCGAGCCAGTTGATCAGCGAGTTCTTCGACTCGGGAATCGTCTCTTCGAGTTGCCGGGCTGCGTAAAGGGGATTGACGGCGGTGAGATAGCGCACCACGATCCGGACCGCCAGCACGCCGGCTGCGAGCAGAAACGCGGCGAACGCAGCCACGCGGATCGTCAGCGCGCTCCAGGCGTCGCTGCCGCCAAGACTGAGGTCGAGCACGGCGACGCAAAGGGCATAACCGAAAACCAGGCAGGCCAGCGCGAGCACGCCCTGACTCAAATCGCCGAAGCGGATTTTTCGGCTCACCTGGGCGATGCTGTCGTCGACGGCGGTCTCGTAACGGGTCTGCACGTCATTGGCCATGTCGCGGTCTCCATGCGATCTACCGGGATTATAACCGAAGAACCGCCTGTTCTCATGGGCCGAGCGCCGATTTTCTGGGCCTGCGACGGAGCCCGCCCAAGCGAGCAGCCCGCGGCGGTTGGAAGAGGTCCACTTATGCCGCCTGGGCAAGTTGGGCAAAACCGTCTCTGCGGGTTGTGCCGGCGACAACATCTTTGCGGATCGCCACGAAAAAAAGCATTGCAGCATGCGTCGTTAAAATTCGCCCACGACATGCAAGCGGCCGATGAAACGGGCATGAAGCATCCCAAGGATGGGATCGCAGCATCACTCGATCACGAAAAGGAATTCCAAATGCGATCTTGGATTCGAAAATCCGTGCTGCTCGCCGCTCTGGCGTCGTCTGCGGCCACAGCCCAGGCGCAGCAAGCCCAACTTCCGGCGGGCGAAAACGCTGTCATCATCGATGACCAGATCGCCCCGACGATCGCGACCAACGGGTTCAGCCTCACCCCTGAAGGCAATCGTTTCAGCGTCCGCGGCTGGTTGAACGG
>JBAXFO010000788.1:0-2765 GCA_037139885.1 Planctomycetota bacterium | reverse complement strand
GCCCAGGCGATGTGGATCGCAGGCGGCGAATATTGGAAGGAATGGTTCCCCGCGATCCGCAACGAGCTCATCAGCACGCAGCGCAACGATGGCTCCTGGGCCAGCAATCAATTCAGCCCGGAATACGCCACCGCGATGTCGCTCATCATCCTGCAAATCCCCAATCGCTATCTGCCGATCTTGCAGCGGTAGCGATCGATCCTCCGCTTACACGGCCCGCGCTTTCCGTGCATCGATCACCGTCTCCATTTCGGTCGTCTTCACGATGTCGCGGGTTGAGGCGGCGCGATCGATGGTCAGGAGGCCGTCGAGATGATCGTTTTCATGTTGCACGACGCGGGCGGGAAAGCCGGAGAGTTCGAGTCGTTTCGCTTCGCCGGCGGCGTTAAAATATTCGACGGCGATGTGCCGATAGCGGGGCACGAGCACGGTCAATTCCATGAAGCTGAGGCAGCCTTCCCAACCGGAGACGCGTTCCTCGGAGACGAGGATGAGCCGGGGATTGATGAAGACTTCGATGCCCGGCAATTCGTCGGGAACTTCCGTGGGAATGACGCGGGCCAGGAAGACGCGGCGGCTGTCGAACACTTGCGGCGCCGCCAGACCGACGCCCGCATTGGCGACCATCGTCTCGGCCATGTCTTGCAAGAACGCCTGGAACGCGGGCGTCGCGATTTCTTGGGTGGACACGTCCTTGGCGACTTCCCGTAACACGGGCTGACCGAGCTGCGCGACCTTCAGCGACATGATGACACTCCCTATGGCCCGACGCAGCCTCCGCCTCTGCGAAGCGTCGCGATCTTAACGCCCGGCATGCGTTTGAAAGAACTTCCAGATCGTTTCGTTCGCGTTCATATTGGCGGACGATTTCCCCAGCGACAAGGGGAGCGGGGGTTGGCCGGGCCAGGTGTGGCCTCCCCCTTCGACGATGTACAGCACCACTTCGTCCGCCCCGTAGGTTTGTTTCACGATCGTCGTGTTATCGCCCTTGGTGTCGGGAAATGTCTCGACGCGCGGCGTGACCGGCAGACCGCACAAGCGAACCCAGGCGGCGATCGATTCGGGAACCGAGGGGAGCGGATCCTTGTAAAGGCTCAACGGTCCGCGGCCGCCCGCAAAGGGGGCGAATTGATCGTCTGTGCCGTGAATGTGAACGAGCGGCACCGGCCGGGCCAGCGATGGAACATTCGTCACCATTGGCCCGGCCACGCAGGCGATGGCGGCGAGCCGTTGCGGTCGATGGGCGGCATAACGGTACGTCATGTGCGCCCCGTTCGACATGCCGGCGAAAAAGACCTGGCCTGAAGCGATGGGCAGAAAGGCGGCGACATCGTCGAGCACGAGGTCGAGCCAGCCGAGATCGTCGACTTGATGCTGCACGGCATAGCCGCAACACGAGCCGCCGTTCCAGGTGAGGACGTTGGGGAGATTCCCCGTCCCGGCGGGGTAGATGACCGCGAAGCCAGCCCGATCCGCAAAATCACTGAGGCCGCTGAACCGCTCCATGAGGCGGGGATTGCTCGTCGCTCCATGGATGGCGACGACGAGCGGCAACGGCGCGGCCCCATCCCAGGTTGCGGGGACATGGCCCGAGTACCAGCGTTCGCGGTTCTCGAACGTGCGGATGCGTTTGAAATCGGTTCCGGGTTGGGGGCGATGGGTCATTGGCCAAGTCGTTTAGGTTCCAGGGGGAGCAGCTCGCTATCCTGCCACGACGCCTCGACTTCGATCGGTTCGATGTGAACCGTTATCTCGGCGGCGAGGGCCTTGCGGACGGCGTCTTCGATACTGTCCGAGATAGCGTGCGCCTGCGTCACCGACCAGCTTCCCGGGACGAGAAGATGATAATCGACGAAGCGCCGCGCCCCGGCCTGGCGGGTGCGCAGGGCGTGAAAATGCATGCCGGGCCGCATGTTGGCTTCGAGAGCCGTGCGCACCAGGGCTTGTTCGTTTTCGGGGAGAGCATGATCCATGAGCCCATCGAAGGAGCGCCGGATCAGGCCGACGGCCGTCCAGCACACGTTGATCGCGACGAGGATGGCGACCAACGGATCGAGCCAATCCCAACCGGTGAACTGCACGAGCGTCAGGGCGACGACGACGCCGACCGAGGTCCAGACATCGGTCATGAGATGGTGGCCGTCGGCTTCAAGAACGATCGACCGATATTTTCTGCCGACGCGCAGCAGCATAACCGCCACAGTTAGGTTGATGAGGGCGGCAACCACCGACACGCCGAGACCGATGCCGAGTTGTTCGAGGGGTTGCGGATTGCGCAGCCGTTCGACGCCGCTCCAGGCGATGCTTCCCGCGGCGACGAGAATCAACGCCCCTTCCATGCCGCTGGAGAAATATTCGATCTTTTCATGGCCGTAGGTATGTTCGGCGTCGACCGGTTGAGCGGCATACCAGAGGGAAAGGAACGCCGTGACGGAAGCGAGCAGATTGACGAGCGATTCGATGGCGTCGGAGAACAAGCTGACGGATCCGGTGATCCAGTACGCAAAGAACTTGAGCCCGATGGTGGCGAGCGCCGCCGCGATGGAGAGAAGAACCGGAAGCCGCAGATGCCAGGAAAACAAGATGCCGCCCTCAAAGCGTGTTGGATCAGTATACGGCTCCGCGCGGCATCTCAAGTGAAGGATGAGATCCCAGATTTCGTCCTGACCGCGACGACTTTCCCTCCGCAAGAATTTCTTTCGCTCACGCCCTCGCGCGGACATAATGACCCTTGCCGATTTCAAGCCGCGACGCAGGACTCATCA
>JBAXFO010000787.1:0-2766 GCA_037139885.1 Planctomycetota bacterium | reverse complement strand
CCTTTTTGCCGCCGCCGCCACCACCGCTACCGCCACCGCTACCGCCGGTCGTTGTCGTCGTGGTCCCGGCTTTGACGCTGACAGAGGCGGATGAGGAGAGCTTATTCGCCGCGTCGGTCACCGAGACGGTTTGGCTGCCGGTCGATTTCAGCGTGACGTTGAAGCTGGCCGTGCCGCCGTCGACGTTGGTGAACGAGTAATCCGTGGGCAGGCCGGCGAGCACGTCGCTGCTGGCGAAGTGGACGGTTCCGAAGTAGTTCTTCACCTTGTTGCCATAGGCGTCGAGCGCGGTCACCTTGACGCTGAACGGCGTTCCTGGCGTCGCATTGGTCGGAACGCTCAGGACGAACTTGGTCGCCGCGGCGTTGATCACTTCGAAATTGGTGATCGTCGCCAGCGTGGCTGCGTTCGATGCATCGACCACGGTGTACGACCAGACCTGTCCGTTCGCGGTCGCGGTCTTGAGGTCGACGGTGAACGTGTGAACGCCCGCATCCGCCGTGGTGAAGGAGTAGGCGGCCGGCAGCCCCGCCAGGGTGTCCGTGCTGCTGAATTTCACCTTGCCTCGGTAGCTGGGGACGGCGTTGCCGAACGCGTCCGTCGCCCGCACGGTCAAAGCGATCGTGTCGCCCGCGGTCACGAGGATGTGCCCACGGCTGTCCGCCAGATTCGGTACCGACAGACGAAAGCCGGAGAAGGCGGCCGCATTGATCGTGACGCCCGCTTGCGTGCCGGTCACTCCCGTGAGATCGCGGACCGTGATCGATTGTGCGCCCGCGGTCTTGAGCGTGGCGGAGAATTTGGCGATGCCTCCGGAAACGCCCGGCGTGAAGGTGTAGCTGGCGGGCAATCCGGCCTGAATGTCGGAGCTCGAGAAATAGATCGTACCGGCATAACCGGCGGCGACCTGATCGATGGTGTCGATGACCGTGACCGTGAACGTCTGGGCGATGCCGGCGACGCTCGACGGATAGCCGGCGACGACGAACATCTTCGCGATCGGGGCGGTGGCGTCGCTCAGCATCGAACCAGTGATCGACGATGCGACATCCGTCGCCGTGATCGTTTGCGAGCCGATCGTCAGCAGCGTGACGTTGACGGCAGCGACGCCGTTGACCAGGGTCGTATCCGCGGGCAGCACGGCTCGCGGATCGGAGCTGGCGATGTGGACGGTCCCATTGAAGCTGGTCGCGAGATTGCCGTAGAGATCGCGGGCCACGATCGTGACCGGGCGAGCGACGCCGATGGCTCCGCCGAAGCCGGCGAGAGCGAAGGTCGATGCCGCGATCGGCGTCACGTTGACGAACGAACCGCCCGTCAAGCCCCCCGTCGAAGCCGAACCGACCTCGGCAACGCTGATCCACTTGGACCCGGCCGACTTGAGCGTCACAGCGAAGGTGTGCACGCCTGCGTCGGCGGCCGTGAACGTGTAATTGGCGGGCAGGCCGGCCTGCACATCGGTGCTCGAGAAGTGAACCGTGCTGGTGTAACCCGTGCCGACGTTGTTGGCCGCATCGAGGGCAGTGACGGTCACGTCGATCGTGTCGCCGGCGGCCGCAGCGGTGGGCGCCGAGACCGCGAAATGCGTCACGGCGGCGGTCACAGTGACCGCGCCGGTGAAGGTCGTCATCGTCGGCGAGGCGACCGTCACCGTTTGCTCGCCGAGGGTGACCAGACGCACGGATCCGTTGAAGGTGTGCGTTCCCGCATCGGCGGGAGTGAAGACGTAGGGCACGGCCAGCGTCGCGCCGGGATCGCTGCTCGTGATGTAGACGTTGCCGGCGAAACCGGTGGCCCGGTTGCCGTCTTTGTCGATGGCGGTGATGGTGACCGGCAGCGCCGAACCGGATGTGGTCGTCGCCGGCATGCTCACCGTAAAGCCGACGGCGGTGTTCGCCATATCGGTGTTGGCGTTCATCAAAACCGTCACGCCGGCGCCGCTCGGGTAGGCAAAGTCGACAGCGCCGTCGCCGTTGAAGTCGCCGTGGGTGCCCATTTCGAATCGGCCGGCCGTCGTGGGATAGCTTGCCGGGGCGTAGAACGTGCCGTCCCCCTTGCCGAGTCCGACCATGTAAGCCGACGAACCGCGGACGCCGAAATCTTGATAGCCGTCGTTGTTGAAGTCGGCGACTTCGATTTCCCAGCCGGTTTGCGCGATGTTGTAAAGATGGGGAGCGGCATACGTCCCGTTGCCGTTGTTCATGAGGACGCTCATCGATGTGGCGGCGTAAGAATTGGCCACCGCGAAATCGTCGTAGCCGTCGTTGTTGAAGTCGCCCGCCGCCAGATACACCGGAGCCGAATTCGCGTAGTAGTTCACCGCCGGCGCGAACGAGCCGTCGCCTTTGCCGCTGAGCACCGCGACGTAACCGATGCTGGCCGTGTTCGAGGTGGCCATGTCGAGGTTGCCGTCGTGATTGAAATCGCCGACCACGGCATTGATGTTGTTGCCCGGAATCGAGGCGTTTACCGTCGGCTGAAATGTGCCGTCGCCGTTGCCCAGCAGGACGCTCGCGGAATTGTAATTCATGGTGGCGATGTCGGGCCTGGAGTCGTTGTTAAAATCACCGATCTTGACGGAATGCGAACTCGCGCCGACCGCGTACATCGTCGGGGCGCCGAACGTGCCGTCGCCGTTGCCCATCAAGACATTGACGGTCCCCGTCGCGCTGGTGACGGCCAGATCCGCCTTGCCGTCGGCGTTGAAGTCGCCGGCCGTGGCGTCGTAGGGATTCGCTCCGGCCGCAAAGCTGAGCGGCGCCGCGA
>JBAXFO010000786.1:0-2768 GCA_037139885.1 Planctomycetota bacterium | reverse complement strand
ACTGAGCGGCGATTTCGATTCCGACGATTTGCGTACAAGAGACTGCCATGACTTCGCGATTTCTTCGATCTTCCCTCCTCGCTCTCTGCCTCGTCGCCGTGGCGGCTCCGTTGGCGCAGGCGCAGGACGTCGACATCGCGGAAGGCGGTTTTTGGGAAACGCTCGTCAAGCATGTTTTGTCGTTCAACAGTTCGGGACTGTTCGAACTTTTGGGCAGGCCGCGGTTCGCGATTCCTGCGATCATTGCGGTCAATTTGATCGTTTTCGTCGAAACGGGGTTGCTGATCGGTTTCTTTTTGCCGGGCGATTCGTTGCTGGTGACGGTCGGGTTGATCGCGTCGAACCCGGCCTGCAACTGGAATCTGCCGCTGCTGCTGACGACGGTGTCGCTGTCGGCGATCATCGGCGACACCATCGGCTACGCGATCGGGTACAAAACGGGGCCGATGATTTTTAGCCGGGAGAAGTCGTTCTTCTTCAAGCGCGATCACTTGCTGGCCGCCCAAGCCTTTTACGAAAAGCATGGCGGCAAGACGATCATTCTCGCCCGCTTCATCCCGATCTTGCGAACCTTCGCTCCGGTCGTCGCGGGCGTGGGCCGGATGGATTACAAACGCTTTCTCGCGTTCAACATCGTCGGCGGCATCGGTTGGGTCTGCAGCATGATCCTCATCGGCTACTTTCTGCCGTCGCTGCTCAATCCCTTGCTTCGTCCCTATTTCGGCCCAGAGTTCAATGTCACGAATCACGTCGAAAAGGTCGTGATCCTGGTTGTGTTTCTATCGGTGTCGCCGGGAATCGTCGTTTGGGCGAAGAACCGGTTTGCGAGCAAAACCGTGGCGAACGCCGCCGCCGAACGATAGAAGAATCGCGACACGCGTTGACAACGCTACGCAAAGTGAGGGCGAAATTCTCAACCCGATCCTTTGGCGTTCGTTAACAAAATAACGGGATTACACCTATACGTCGTCGGCACAGGAGTTCTTTGAGAGCTGGCATTCCTGGGCGATCCGCAGCCTCCTGACGCCGATCGTCGAGAAAGCGAAGCTGCTAAATCTGAATCGCTTCTCCATCGGACAAGCACAGCCGGGCCTATCCGTGGGCGTTCTAAACAATGTGGAGCTCGCGACGCTGAATGCGGAGGCCGAGCAGCAGCGAATTGCGGCGTGTCTTTCCTCGCTCGACGGCGATCGCCGCCCAGTCGAAGAGGTCGCCTCGCTACGGACGCACAGGAAGGGTCTGATTCCGTGGTACGAAGGCGTAGAATCGGATAACATGTGGGTTCTGATGGAGATGAACGCGAATGGCCAAGGCCGAACACAATCGAAAAGTGACGCTGACCTTCGGCGGCAACGCGTTCGCTCACGGGCGCGTGCCGTTGACTCTCCTGGCCGACAAACTGAAGGCGCTGCAATCACTTCTCTTCCACGCTGCCGCGACGGTCGAACACGACACCGTTGCTCGGCGCGGGCAATGGGTGAACCGGTATCGAGACGCGGTCGAATTGCGTTTTGCCGACGCGCGGCCGGGAAGTTTGGTTATTGAGGCCGAGTTGGACGAACCCGAGGCCAGCCTGTTCGACGGTCGCGACGTGGGAATCGAGGCGATCGACCTCGCTTACGAGTTCGCCCGCACGGTTGAAGGTGGCGACCCGAAGGCCGTGGCCGCGAAAGTCCCCGACCGACAGGAGCGGTTGACGCTCCTCCGAACGCTTGAGCAACTCGCGCCGCGCACCAACGAGGCGTTCGACCTGACGTTCGGAAACGGCAGCATCAACCATCCCGGCATCCGGCTTTCGGCCCAGACCCGTGCACATACGCAATCGCTCATCTCTCGCGAGATGATCGATGACGCGAGCGATCTGGAAGAAGCCCGGATCGTCGGCACCCTGACCAAAATCCATTACGATGTCGCGCCGCAGAAGCTCTCGGTACGCGTTCGGAAGGGTCAGGAAATCGACTGCTACTACGACGAATCGCTGCGCGAGCAGGTCTCAAACCTTTGCGCGGGGAGCATCGTGGAAGTCGTCGGCTGGGCGACGTTGGCCAGGAACGGGCGGCTCAAGCAACTCGACATCGTGACCGGCGTGGAGGCCGTCAGCATGGAGCCGATCCGCATTTCAAGATTCGAGCACGGCGGACGCGTTCACCAGTTGCGTGAAGCTGTTTCGTTCAACATTGAGTTCGCCGAGGGCGTTTGGGCGTATAGCAATGACGCGCTGGGCATTCGCGGTTATGCGTTCAAACGAGACGACGCGTTGCGAGAACTGAACGAGGCCTTCGACTTCGCCTATCGCGACATTGGCCTGGCCGACGAAAACAGTTTGATCGGGAAGGCGATCGACATGAGGCGGGAGTTTCAGCGGCTGGTGCAAGCGGATGGGGGAGACTGAACATGCCCAGAGACGCAAAGAAAGTGGCCGCGAATCTGACAAGCAAGGGATTCACGACCCTGGAGGGCGATCACACCTTCTATCGCCTGTTCGTCGATGGAAAGAACACCGGTATTCGCACCAAGATCAGCCACGGCGAGAAGGAAATTCACGACGGATTGCTCGCTCAGATGGCGAAGCAGACGAAGCTCGTCAAGAAAGAGTTCTTAGAACTCGTCGATTGCCGCTAACCCTTGAACGGTACTTGGAACTCCTCAGAGAGCGCGATCACCTGCCAATAAAAGCAGTTGACAAGTAGAAAATCTCACCCTTGGCTGCTCCGAAGACGCTGAAGGTTCATGATCGCCACGGACCAACAACAACTCGGCAGAACCCT
>JBAXFO010000785.1:0-2784 GCA_037139885.1 Planctomycetota bacterium | reverse complement strand
CACCGAACGCATGCTCGATATGGCCCAAAAGGCGGGCGTGCGCGTCGCCGTCTGTTCGCCCAACGCGGTCGATCGCCGCGTGGCCGAGCGGTTCAAGCTTTACCTCGAAACCCAGAAGCAGTTCTACGCTCCGCTCAAAGAAGCCGCGGCCAAATATGGCGACCGCTTCGTGGACCAATACGGCGTCACCCGCAAGGCTCTGGAAAAGATGGAGGCCGATGGCGCGAAGGTCACCCCCTTCGGCGATGGCTTCCACACCTCGTCGAACGGCGGCCTGTTCATGGCCCACGCGATCCTCACCGGCCTGGGCGCTCCGGCGCTCGTCAGCGATGTGACCGTCGATGTCGCCGGCAAGTCGGCTCAGGCGAAGGGGGCCACGGTCGAAAAACTCGCCATCACCGACGCTGGCGTGTCGTTCGAACGCACCGACGCGGCTCTCCCCATGCCGATCGCCAAGGACTGGACCAGTCTTTTGCCGTATGTTAATGACCTCAGGGAATTAAACTGGTACGGCCTCAAGGTGACGGGCCTGCCCGCCAAGTCGTATCAACTCTCGATCGACGGCAAAGAGATCGGCACGTATGCCGCCAAGGATCTGGCCGAAGGCGTGAACCTCGGCAATGTGCAAACCGGCCCGATTTACGAGCGCGGCCAAAAGGTGTGGGCGGCGATCGGCGACAAGAACAAGATCGTCGCCGGCCGTTTCCGCGGCGTCGTCATGGGCAACGTTCCCGATTGGCTGCAAGAGGTCGCCAAGGAACGTCGTCCGCTCGAATTGCAGAAGCGCGCCGATCAGATCCAAGAACGGCAGGCGGCCATCTACAAAATGGTGCAGCCGACGCCGTATCGGTTCGAATTGAAGGCGACGCCGTGATCGGAGCCGCGATGGATGCCGATGCGACCGGCCGATGCGAATCTCGCGTCGGCCGGTCGCTGTCGTTTCCGGTTTACTTGCCGACGTTCACCCACTGCCCGCTCTTCGCAGAGTCGAGAATGCCGTCGAGCACGAGTTGCGTTTCGTACGCATCGCGGAATGTGGGCGACGCCGGCTTGCCGGACGTCAAACCTTCGATGAAGTCGGCGACCTGATGCACGAACGTATGTTCGTAGCCGATTTGCAGCCCGGGCACCCACCACTTCGCCATATAGGGATGATCCCCGTCAGTGACGTGAATGCTGCGCCAGCCGCGCAAGGGGCCCTCGTCGCGGTGATCGAAATATTGCAGGCGATGAAGGTCGTGCAGATCCCATTTGAGCGACGCCGTTTCGCCGTTCACTTCGAACGTGTAGAGCGCCTTATGGCCGCGAGCGTAACGGGTCGATTCGAAAAGGCCGAGGCTGCCGTTCTCGAAGCGGCACATGAACGTGCAGGCGTCGTCGATGCCGACTTTCTCGACCTTGCCGGTGGCGACGTGCTTGCGTTCCTTGATGAACGTTTCCGTCATCGCCGAAAGGTTTTTAATCGAGCCGTTGAGCCACAGGGCGGTATCGATGCAGTGCGCGAGCAAGTCGCCCGAAACGCCTGACCCGGCGGCGTTGACGTCGAGCCGCCACAGCCCGGCTCCGCCCTGCGGCAGATCCGCCGAGATCGTCCAGTCTTGTAAGAAGTTCGCCCGATAGTGAAAGATCTTACCGAGCTTGCCGCTGTCAATGAGCTGCTTGGCGTACATGACGGCGGGCACGCGGCGATAGTTGTACCAAACCATGTTCGGAACTTTGGCCTTCTCGACCGCCTCGACCATCTTGAGGCCCTCGGCGGCGTTCATCGACAGCGGTTTTTCGCAGAGAATCATCTTGCCCGCCGCCGCCGCCGCCAGGGCGATCTCGGCATGGCTGTTGTTCGGAGTGCAGATATCGACGGCGTCAACATCCTTCCGCTCGATCACTTTCCGCCAATCGGTTTCGGTCGATTCATACCCCCATTGCTCGGCGAACGCCTTCAGCTTCTCCTGGTCGCGCCCGCAAACCACCTTCAAGACCGGCTTGTAGCCGAGATTGAAGAAATGCGGGGCCTTGGTGTAGCCATTCGAATGCGTACGGCCCATGAAGCCGTAACCGATCAGGCCAATGTTCAGCGGTTTCGCCATGTGAGTGCATCCTCGACCGAAAGCGTGGGAGAGACAGAATGGGGAAATCCTAACAAACCAGGGGACCGAAAACAACGATTCGAAGCGGCGTTGTCGCGAATTCTTTCGCGTCAGACGAGGCCGGTCCGTCGATAGATCGCGATGATCGCGAAAACGGCTGCGGTTTTGATGAGCGTGATGGCGAAAATATCGATGTACGATTTGGATCGACTTCGAGAAGCCGGAGAGTTCAATCGTTTTGCCGAAGACGGCGCCGAGAAGGATGGCGGGAAAGTATAGCTTGAATCACGCTGTAACCGCGATAGGCCACAACCATCAGAAAGATCAAAGCCGCCAAGACGATGAGGCAATCCACTGAGCAAACGCCCCTCCGCAGCGATCGGTCCCGCCTCCGATAGGATATGGGCGTCGGGGGGCGTGCTTGAAAACTTTGTCGGCTCGAAAGGAACTCGATCCATGGATTTGCAACTCGCCCATCGCGTCGCGGTCATTGTCGGCGGCGCTCGCGGCATCGGGGCGGCGATCGCTCGGGAGTTCGCCCAGGAAGGCTGCAAAGTCGCCGTGCTCGATCGCGATCCGGCCGTCCACGATTTCGCAACCGAATTGCAGACGGCTTCCAAGGCGCTCGTCAGGGCGTATCGCGTCGACGCCACGGATCTCGCTTCGCTCCACGGCGCGGCCGCGGCGATCGAGCGCG
>JBAXFO010000784.1:0-2784 GCA_037139885.1 Planctomycetota bacterium | reverse complement strand
GCTGAAAGGGTGTTGATGGCGTTCGAGCCAGTTACGCAGAAACCGGCGTAAAGGCCTTCGACGATAATAGGCGGGATCTTCGTTCATCAAGACATGGTATGGCGGAGACGCGTCGCCGGTTAGCGTCGCTTCGCAGACGGGCCCCTGCGAGCCTGCCTGCGAAGCGTCGTCGACCGTTTACCGGAACAACCCGACCCAGAAGCTGAAGATCTGTTCTTGATCGCCCGGGCCACGCACGATCGGGAAGCCGAAATCGAGGGCGATGGGCACGGGACCCATCGCGGGGATCACGATACGGAGGCCGGCGCCGGCGGTGACGCGGTAGTTCTTGATGTCGACATTGGCTTCGACGGTGCCCGAGTCGACGAAACCGACGACGTAGAGGTTGTCGTTCGCCCGGATCGGCACTTGATACTCGAGGCTGTTGAGGAACATGAAATCGCCGCCGACGTTGAAGCCGTTTTGATACGGGCCGACGCCGCGGAACTGGAAGCCGCGTAAGCTGCGGAAACCGCCGGCGAAGAAGCGTTCGAACACCGGAGCGTCGCTGCCGGCCCACGACACCTGGCTGCGCACCGCGGCCACATGCTTGCCCGAGCCGTCGGCCCGTTGATACGTGGTGAAGTAACGGCTGCCTTCGACGTTGATGATCGGGAAGTTGTAGTCTCCAAGGACTTGTTCGTACGATGCGTCGATGATGCCGCCTTCGGTGGGCCGCATGAACGAATCGCGAGTATCGTAAGTGACGCCGACACGCGGGGCCACGAGGAAGTGGCTGCCGATGGCGTCGGTGTACGCCGGCGGAGCGCCGAGCGTGACGTTGCTGACCGTGACCTGTTCCATACGGAGAGCCGCGGTCGCGCTCCAGTTGCGCGTGAACTGATGGCCGAGCGTGAACCGGCCGCCGTAACGGTTTTCGGTGTATTCGTTGTACGCGCGATCGTAATAGTAGCCGCTGACGCCGAAGCTATAGGGGCGATCGAAGAGGAACGGTTCGCGCCAGCTCACGGTGTAGCGCTGAAGCTGCGTGCCCGGCTGAGCTTCGACGCGGAACTCCTGGCCCGCTCCACGGAACGCTCGGCCTTCCCAGATATCTTGCCAGCTCGTGGGGAATTTGAAGAGGTCGAAATTCTTTTCATTGATGACGACCGAGCCGACGAGGCCGGCATCGGAGTTGACGCCGGCGCCGAACATCAAGCTGCCGGTCTGCGTTTCCTTCACGTTGATGACGACGTCTTTAAAGACGCTGTCGGAGTCTTCGATGACTGTGATCGTCGGGCGCACGCCGGTTTCTTGGTTGTTTTCGAAGATGCCGAGGCGGGCAAGGTTGTTTTCGCCGATGCGGACTTCGGGGTAACGCAGATACTGACCCGGATAGAGCCCGACCGAGCGGATGATCACGCGGCTTTGCGTCACGTCGTTGCCGGTGACATAGATGCGGCCCACCTTGGACGGCTCGACCGTTTGCTCGCGAACTTCGTAAACGACGCGGACGGTGTCTTCCTTATCGGGAACGACGTACATGCTCTTTTGCACGTTGACGCTGCGAGCGCGCCAGCCGAAATAGTCGGTCAAGTTCTTCGTGTCGCCGCTGGCTTTGCCTTCGTTGTAGAATTCGCCTCCCTTGAGCTGCACGATTTCTTGCAGTTTGCCCTCGGGAATCGATTTGCTCGACGCTTGCACGACCGCGCTATCGACCTTGTAACGATTGCCTTCTTCGAGGTGATAGACGAGATCGACGTAGCGGAAGTCGTCGCTGAACTTCAGCTCGCGGCTCACCCGCACGGCGAGGAAGCCGTTGCCTTTGTAATATTCTTCGAGCTTTTTGAGATCTTCGTCGACCTTCATCGGTTCGTAGGCCCCGCCGAAAACGCCCAGGAACGCCTTGCCGCTGATGAGTTGCGTGTTAAGGCGTGCGTCGGTGGCGAGCTTTTCGTTGCCTG
The DNA here is from genome assembly GCA_037139885.1 of Planctomycetota bacterium. Classification (GTDB taxonomy): domain Bacteria; phylum Planctomycetota; class Planctomycetia; order Gemmatales; family Gemmataceae; genus JAIEPT01. Next base: position 841 of record JBAXFO010000784.1, on the reverse strand, counting down.
TGAAGGTGATGCTGCGGACGCGGACGATCGGGCCTTCGGTGACGTTGAACACGACGCGCGTATCGGTCGGGCGATACCCTTCTTCCAGAGTGACGTTCGCGAACAGGCGGCCCTTGCGTTTCAGATAATCTTGGATTTCGTAGCAAGCCAGGCGATTGCGCACCGGATCGAGCGGCGTCCCCTTCTTGATGCGGACCATCTGCTCGAGTTCTTTTTCCGGAATGTGGTTGGCGTGTTTAAAGATGACGTCGCGGACGACGTTGGGATATTCGAACACTTCGAACGTGACGACGACCTTGCCTTCGGGCGTGTTGTAATCGGTCACCTTGGGGGGGCGTTGGAAGAGGCCCGAGAGAGCGAGGCGTTCGACGTCTTTCTGCACGGTCGCGGTGGCGTACTCCATCCCCGGCTTCGTGAAGACATAACGCAACACTTGCTCGGTGGGCACCGTTTTATTGCCCTTGATGATGACGTCCGCGATGACATCGCCGCGCCCCGACTGGGCCAGGGCCGTCGATGCGAGCCAAGCCGCGAAAAGCGCGAGGAAACCGCGGAAGATAATCCGCAGTCCTTCTGGCGAGCGGCGCTGGACGTTCGTCCCTTCCATGGGAACCTCAATTTGCGAGAAAGCCGAGTCACTTGGGACGGCCTGATAGCGGAGGTTAACCATTCCGTCAACCGCAATTGAGCGAACGCGGGGGCTGAACTTGAGAAAAAGTTTTTGAAATCCGATTTTGGGTTCGGCCGCGGTCCGTCAGCCCGATCCAAGAGCGCCTCCCGCATTCCGTCGTGTGTTACCCAAGCCGGATCCCTTGGGGATCGAATATCGTGCCAAGGTCCA
>JBAXFO010000783.1:0-2785 GCA_037139885.1 Planctomycetota bacterium | reverse complement strand
GACGGGTAATTGGACGAGAAGTTGTCCACCGGCCACGCCGAGAAGGCTGAAGGCACGCTCTCCGGTCAGGCCCTGGCGGAATTCCGCCAGGGCCTGGCTCCCGGAAATCACTGTTGACGGGGTGGCGACCATCCGGCCTAATTCCCTTTCACCTTGAGGATGGAGGCGATCCCCGGAATGGACGCGAGTTCTTCGTTCGTCAAACGGGGGAACACTGCGGCCAGATCGACGCCGCCGTTCTCGAAATTACGGAGGAATTGCTGGATCCTACCCGCGCCGTCGTCGATCGAGTCAGCGAGGAGCTGCGCGTTCACGGTGTACCGACCGTGGCCGGAATGGCTGATCGTGACGACGAGACGCTCGCCCTGATGCAGACGGCGCAGGATGGGCATGAGGAGAGCGCGGAGTGCGTTCTGCCTCAAGTTCGGCGCGACGCACAGAATGCCAACCGCCTGTTCCTCCACGTCATAGACGGGAAGCAGACCGCGATCTTCTGGCTTCTTGCCGGCCTGGCAAAGCATGCAGCCGTTGCCGAGGCACTGGACGTACCCCGTCAGTTCGGTGGTCTTCAAGTAATGCACCTTGGTGCTCTGCACCTGTGTGGTGAACGGGATCACGATACGCTCGTTGGCGTCGATACGGACAGCGGCCAGAGGTGTGACGGCATCACCGCCTACCTCGGCCCCCCACGCGTCGAGAGCGTCGTGCATCTGAGCCGTCGGCGGGGTCGCCGGCGGCAAATCGCTGGAAGAGCTTGGCATGAAAAATAAACCTTAAATATAGTGACGTATCTTACCGGAGCAAAAAAGAGATGCGAAGGCGGCGGCGGTCTCGCCGTATGGATGCCCCGCATGGTGTTGACGGAGTTTCTGGTGATTGCAGCAACGCGCCGGACGAGCATACCCAGGGGCAATGCCCCTTTTCGGGTCATGACCGACTGCTCCAGCCTGCGATCGGCGAAGGGCAGGTAGTCGCCCCCGGCGCCGCGGCGATTGGCGGGGTTCGGATCCGCACAATCGGCCATGGGTCCGCCGAAAAACGACCACGCTTTGCACTTGCGCAAATTCGCTTGGCAGCGTTGCCTTCGCTGTGTAGAAATGCTCATAGGTTTGTTGTTTTCGTTCGATCTAAAACACCGCCAAGTTGCATTGGACGGGTGTTTGTTTTTGCCGGTTTAACCATCAACGACAGAGGGAACTGCTTTGTGGCGTGATTCGCCCACCCGCTAACGGCATGCGTCGCTCTTGCGCCAGCGTTCGTCGAGTTCGCGGTCGATCGCGTCTTCAGACGGCGAAGTTCGAGCCGAGGAAACCTCGGTATTCGAACCGGACTCGACAATCGTGAGTCTCTCAACCCAGCGTTGGTAGGCCTCCAGTGACGTGTGCCAGGTTCCGCCGATGCGAACGCACTCCAGCCTGATGCCGCGAACCCCCGGCGACCGCCAGCGATGGATCGTGGCCGGATGCACCGGACGATCGAGCCGGCGTCGCGGAAGTTTCTTGGCCAACTGCGAGAGCGTCACAATGGCCTCAGCGTTCACATCGAGCATTAGTCACCGCCATTCTTCAATAATTAACGTTCGTAAGTCGACGCGTGGTTTCGCCACGAGTTGTTGAGAAACGGAAACTCGAATGGCTTGAAGAGTGGACGAAAAATGGCTTGGCCCAAGCCACCGGTCCCGTCAAATAGTCGTGGCGATGATGATGCGGCAGAAGATCAATTTGGATAACGATTTGCGGAAACGGCAAGAAGGCCGTCTGGCAAAAAAGAAAGTGGTTGAAACTCAATCAAGGGGCGGCAAATCGACCCGGAACCTCGCATTCGAATCGGAGTTCTCTTTCGTGATTATTGCCCCGAACTCAGGGTGCGTAGCTACGAGGCTCTTGATGGCGCGACCGATCCTGAACTCAGAAACGCCCAGCGTTTCCGCAATTTCCGGACCCGAGACCGGCGCGCCGTTCGCCTCAACCAGATAGCGGAGTGCTTCCGCTTCGTTCGGTCTGACAGTAAACACTTTCCCATCGACGGTGACGGTGCCGGCGTTTTGATCGACCTTCATTCGCTCGCGAACGGTAGGGGGCTTGAGCTTTCTTGCCAGCCGCAGAGTCAGGTTTTCGCAGGACGTTTGGATCGCTTTCAACGTCATCGAGAGGCTCACGGCTCGCTGGCTGTCGATCGCGCGTTCTTCTTTCGTCGATGTCGCGCCATCTATTTCAATGAGCGTCGGAAAGTACCATTCATCGAGCGGTCGCTGAGTAATTGCTCGGTTAACCTGCCGCTTGCAATCGGCATCCAGATCTAGGTAATGTATCGTGGCCGACAAATGAGTTGAAAGTTCGCCAAGCAATTGATTGACCTGAGCCCGGCCAATCCCGAGAGTCGAGATCGCCACCGCCTCCGTTGCTTGCCCATCCGGCACTTGCATTCTCGTGACCCGGATTGGCGCGGGCGCCTGCGGATTCAATTCGATTTCCACCAGCACTGGCAACAAGAAATCCAGGATCGAACTGACCTGCTGCACGTTGCTTTGGATTTCGATCAATTCATCAGTACTTTTAGGGAGCGGCTCAATCGCCATAGAAGAACCCCTCAGCGCGAACGTCCGACAGCCATTTCGACGCCAATATAGACCGAATGAAAGGCGTGCGAATGGTGGGTGATCGAGTCCGCCTTCGTCGAGCCATTGCGACGAAGGCAACGCCGTCAGGTTTCGCTCACCCAAACTTCGCCATGGCTTCGATCGCCTGCTTCTGGTCGACCTCCGCGTAGATCTCGGTCGTAAAGG
>JBAXFO010000782.1:0-2785 GCA_037139885.1 Planctomycetota bacterium | reverse complement strand
CACTTAACGTTCCGCTGCTGCGGCCCTTTCCGCGATTGTCGATTGTTGGGACCTTGCTTTAACGTACCAAAGCTTCATCGCCGCGTCAAATGCCAAAAAAAAAACGTCAAAATCCTCTCAACCTTCCCAAAGTGGGGCTTATTTGTTCCGCGTCCTCGGCGAGCCGCCGGACGAGCGCCGGTAATTGCTTGCCGTCAAGCATCCCGAGTCATGATTGTGAGCGGAGCGCGGCCAGTTGCAGCCGTTTCGCCGCCAACAACTTCTTCAACTCGACGGACTGATCACCTTTCTCCGTCTGCTCGACGAGGCCTGCGACATCGCGTTCGAGCAAGGAAACGGGAGTCGGCGGTTCGGAATTCGGAAGCTTGCCGTGGATGGCCTCGAAGACTTCCGATCGGTGGACCGGAACATCCTTTGGACAACTGATTCCCAGACGGATCTTGTCGCCTCGAATTTCAATCACCGTAATGACAACGTCGTTGTTCACGACGATGCTCTCGTTCTTCTTTCGGGTCATGACCAACATCGGATGCCTCCCAAAATCTGTGAACGTGGTTGAATCACTTGCGTTCGACGTGAACCCGCGCGGCCCAGGACGGCAAATCACGATCGCGGCGGCCGACCAGGGCCACGAACACCGGCACGCGCGGCCTTGTGTCGGGCCATGGAGTTTCGCCGTCGGTCAGGATCAACAGGCAGCGTAGACCGATCTTTTCCGCCAGTGCGATCCCCACTCGCAAGTCGGTGCCGCCGCCGCGGGAAAGTTTCAGGACCGACAGCGGCATTCGCGACGCCGAGTAGATCCGCCCGGCGTCTTTGGCTTCCGTATCGCATGCCAGAAGCCGAACGTACGATCCGCTGCCACAAATTCGGCGAAGCACACCCTTGATGACGCCGAAGGTCTCGGTCAAATCGGCTTCGGAAATCGATCCTGAGGTATCGACGAGGATGCCCAACTCTCCCGCATGGGAGACGAGACCGGGCATGGCGAAGCGTTCGCGATGGGGATTGCGGCGGTTGGGTCGCTGCCACGAGTAATCGTCGCCGCCGGCAGCCAATGCCTCGCGCAAGTATTTCTCCAACCGACGATGCCAGGGAATCGGCGTTGGCAACCAGACATCGGTCAATTTTTGTAGCCAGCCCGATTGCGTGCCGGGCGCGTGCTTGGCGTGCCAGTCTGCCGCCTGATGCACGAAGTCGCTCAAGGCCGCGGTCTTTTCAAGGTCGGTCGGCGCGGGCGAGACTGGATCGTCGGCGGCAAGCTCCAGTGGATGCGGCTGACCGACGGCCGACCCGCCTCCGCAGCATTGGCCCCGCTCAGTTTGATCGACTTTCCGGTCGGCGCTTCGTAGAATTGCGACCCAAATCCCCAGGCGTTTTGCCGCGGGGGCATCTCGTTTTCGCTCGTGGAGGATCTTCCAATAATCCTCCGCCATCAGGCCATTGGGAAGCTGGAGCTTCTCGGGCCAGATACCATCCGCGGGCATGAGCATTCCGCCGGGTTTTTCGTGTTTCAGGTCGGCGATCAGGTCGTCGTTGATCTCGCAGTCGCACGCCAACATCCAGGAATCGACGTCGATCTCGAAGAAGCGCTTGCCGCGCCGGAAATGATTTTGGAGAAGATGCAGCAACTCGTGAAAAATCCCGGCGGCGAGCAACCGAACTCGCTTCGATCGTTCGCTGCCGACGAGAGGCCAATCCTTGCCGATGTAGATGCGCCAGTGGCGGTCGCAAAAGAGGTCGGGCGAGTCCACCAAGAACAACTGGCATCGCAGCAAGAAGGGAGCGAAGTACGGCCGGCGATTCAGGAACAGCCGTCGGCTCGCTTCAAGTTCTTCCTGAATGATCGACATGGGTAATCCCCCGCTACGCCTCGCCGGTGAAGTCGAGCACGCTGGCGATCGCCAGCACCGCGTCCGGCACCTGCCAGGTTTTCTTCCGCCAGCCGAGAATCCGCCCGACGGGATTGACGACGAGATCCTTGGCCGGAGCTTTGCCCAACACTTCGAGGGAACGAGCGAACGTCTTCTCGTCGAGCCGTTCGTGCTGCTCCTCGATGGTATTCAGGACGTTGTTGGCGGCGACGATGATTTCCCAGGGAAGCGTCGGCCAGGAGGCGCCGGCAAGCATCTCTTCGCCCGTTGGAACGCGCAACTTCGCCCGCCAGGAGACGAAGGCATTCGCCGCCTCCGCGCCGACGGCGGCGCTGATGTCGGCCTGTCCGTCCTTGGCCTTCAAAAGCTTCGCGGCCATCTCCCAACTCCGCGGCGAAGGCCATGCGTACGCGCCGATCCTGTCCTGCTGCTTGGGCACGATCAGCAAGAAATTTCGACTATGGCTGATGAAGGCGGCGATCTGCGTCCGGTGGGGGCAGACTTTCGCCGACCGCCAAAGCGTGGGGAATTCGACGCTGAACTCCTCCGTGGACGGTTTGCACTCGACGTGGGCGAAGCGGTTCTGCAAAGGTAAGGACAGCTCGAAGCCGCTGGCCGTTTGCTCGGGCGGGTTGGCCGCGGCGCAAACGTAGATGTCGTCCGGAAGCTGATAGTCCCCGACGACCCGGTCGATGATCACGCGCAGCAATGCGTCCTGCACGGCCGGCCTCGCGCACGAAAGTTCGTCGAAGAAAATGATGCCGTCCTTGCCGAGATCTTTCACCCAGCCAGGTGGGAGGTAGTCGACGACTTGCCGCTGCGTGTTTGGGCAGGGAAAGCCGTAGAAATCGGTCGGGTCCCAATCGTGTTCGGCACGCCTTGTGCTTTCGGCGGTCGACGATGGTATCTGA
>JBAXFO010000781.1:0-2786 GCA_037139885.1 Planctomycetota bacterium | reverse complement strand
CATAAACGCCGCCATTGCCCGGCGCCAGACCGGTCGGCACCGTCAACCCCTCGGCGAAAACAGTCGCCTTTCGGGCTTTGCCGTTCGGAGCGAAATCGTCGAGAACCGTGATGAAGTCGGCCGGATCCTGCCCAGGCAGCAATTGCGGGTAGCGAGGAATGCAGAGCACCCACAATCGCCCCTGCGGATCGAAGTTGATCTGCACAGGGTTGATGATCGCCGGTTCCGACGCCACAAGCTGAAGCTCAAACCCCGGCGGCAGCGTGAGCAGGTCACGCTCGAATTCCGGATCGTCTTGGGGATCGGCGGGTTTGAGTTGGGCCTGCACCGTTGTTCCGAGCATCAGCGTGCCGAGTAGGAGCAGCGCAAGGAAAAACAGGTGCCCGATTCGGAAAAATGTCATCATCACTTCGTCTTCTCCCCAGCCACGATGGCGAGCGACGCCGCCCGGCCGATGCGCAAATTGTCAATCACGTCGTCCTGCCGTTCAACCATCTCGGCGAACAACTTGAAATCTTTGGCCATGAAGCCCCAGTGCCGGCTGTGATCGTTGAAGGGCCGCCAACCTCGAAAGAAGAGATCGTTCCGCATGACGATCGACTTTCGCAAGGCCTCAATATCTTCGATGAACGGCGCGGCCGGCAGACGCACGCCCTTTTCCCAGTCGCTCGCGGCGGCCGTCGTTAATTCGACGCCGCTGAGCTTGAGTGTATGCGGGCCGGTCGGCAAACCTTGAAGGACAACCAGCACTTGCGCAGGCGTCGTCCCCGGTTGCGGCGGCGCCATCAGCAGCGTCGGCGCAAGGTCTTTGTCGGTCCAACGAAAACCGACGCGTTCATCGGCGTCGGTCGAGCCGAGTTGTTTCTCAATGGCGGCCGCTATATGCCAATAGCCGAGCTCATTGAGAAGGATGCCGTTCGAGGTGAGCGCGTGCGTGGGAGTCGCCGTTTTGGCTACGGCGAGAGCATGGTGCAAATCGATGAACGGCAGCTTCCGCTTCTCGGCGAGCGTGCGCAGAGCGGCTGTGTACGCAACGAGCGCCTTGTTGTGTTCGGTGGGATCAGGCAACGGTCGGCCAAGATCTTCGTGCCAGGTCGGCGACAAGACGACGAGCCGCGCCTTGGTCGTCGCCAGATCGCCTAAGAGTTTGTCGTATCCTTGCAGGAACCCCGCGAGCCCTTCGATGCCGGCAAAGGATTCGTTCATGCCATAGCCGACGAAGATGATGGTCGGCTTCAGTTCCTTCACCTCTTTAATGAGCCGCGGCATTCCTTCGGGATTTTGAAAACCGCCGCTACGGGCCTCGCCGCGAATCGTGTCGCCGGCCCAGCCGAGATTGCGGACGATGATCTTCGCGCCCGGAGCATGCCGCCGCAAACGAGTTTCGATATAGCCGTGCAACCGTTCGTGTTCGATGAGGGCGTTGCCCAAAAGGACGATGCGTTCGCCCGGCTGAAGGGGAGCGGATTGAGCGAAAGCCGCCGACGCCGCAACCAACGGGATGAGGGGCAAGAGGAAGAGCCGAATCAAGGTCATCGGAGAGGTCTCGCAAAAGATGAAACGAGCAACGCTATCATCGCCGATATCGCCTGCGAAGGGAAGAGGCTGCGTGGCGCATGACGGCAGAACCCGGCGAGTCGGCCGTTGTTTCCGAGAGGCTTGCGGGTACAATCGCCGAAAGTCGACATCTTCATCGCGAATTCAGGTTCGTCGTGTAGAGTGACGGAAATCGGCAAAACTCAAGTAGAAACTCGATGCGCATCCTCGTCGTCGAAGACGAACCGGAGTTGTTGTCCGCGGTGGCGCAGTCGCTGCGCGAGGAGGGATACGCCGTCGACGAGGCGGCCGACGGCGTCAGCGGACTCTTCAAAGCGCAGAGCTGGGAATACGACGCGATCATTCTGGATCTCATGCTGCCCGGCCTGAATGGTTGGGAACTGCTCAAACGCTTACGCAAGACGCGGCGGATTCCCGTGTTGATCTTGAGCGCCCGCGATACGGTCGAAGATCGCGTCGACGGGCTCGATCTCGGCGCCGACGATTACCTCGTCAAGCCGTTCGAACTCGCGGAATTGCACGCCCGGCTGCGCTCGCTGATTCGCCGCGCCGCCAATCAGCCGACGGCCCGAATCAGCGTCGCCGGGGCGGAAGTCGATCTGAAAGCGCGCACGTTGAAATTCGCGGGCCGCCCCGTCGAACTGACGGCCCGCGAGTTCGCCATCGTGGAGCTTTTGGCGCTCCGGCGCGGCGAAGTCGTGACGCGGACGCAGATCTACGATCATATTTTCGACGAGAACGACGACTCGCTTTCCAACTTGCTCGATGTCCATATTTCGAACATCCGCAAGAAGATCGACAAGGACTTCATCACCACGCGGCGTGGCCAGGGTTATCTTCTGGAAGGCTGACATGCGCGACCTACGGAAAACAGCCTGGAGGCGATTCGGCCTGACCGCCGTCCACGGCTGGCGTTCGCTCCGCGTGCGCATGCAAGTCTTCAACGCCGCCTTGTTGATCGCCGTGGTGGCTTCGTTCGGCGGCTTGCTCTATTCCCGCGCCGCCCAGGAGACGATGCGGCAAGTCGACGCCCAGCTTGAGGCCGCCGCCCTGTTTCTGGATGTGAGCCTACGAAATTTTCCGCCGCACGAATTGGGACGTTTTCCTCCGGAGTTTGGCGAGAAAAAGTGGAAGCAACCGCCGCCGCCGCACGGCAAGAAAAAGCGCGAAGACTTCGTCGCGGAGCTGGCCCTGCCCCCCGAAATCGTCGAACGGCACGGGTATTACGC
>JBAXFO010000780.1:0-2793 GCA_037139885.1 Planctomycetota bacterium | reverse complement strand
GCCCAAATCAGGGCTTTCAGCGAGGATCGAGAGGCGGCGACCAATAACCGGGGTCTCGGTCAGGTAATTTGACGTATACTAAGCGTTTCTTTAGCGTCCGGCAAAACCGACGGTTGGGTTACGCCACGCTCTGGTATAGGTATTTCTGAAATCCCGCGAAGACCTTCCCGATTTCTTCGGGCTTGCCAAGGTCGGTGATGGCGTCGGCGATGGCGTTGTTGTACTTGAGCTTCAGCAGCGACGAGAGCTTCGCCTTGTCGAGTTCCTGCACGCCCACCTTCACGTACTGCGCCAGGACGAAATCCAGGAACGCTTGCTGCTTGCTGTTGAAGAGTGTGCTGATCGCGGTCTTGGCGAGGGTTGCGCGGTCTTCGCGCGTGATCGTCGCCTGGGCGTAGGCGACGTAGGCGAGTACGTCGAAAAGGTCGCTCTTCTCGGCCTGGATGATCGTCTGCATCTCGGCCAGTTGGTCGCCGCCGAAGCCGCTGTCGGCGAGCCCTTGAAGGAGCTTCGCGCGAGTCTCCGGATCGCTCCAAAGGGCCCGCAATTCGGTCTCGCACTTGAAGAACTCCGGCAGCTTGCCGAAGAGCATTTCCATGAATTGCTGGGCCGACATCGGCGTGCCGTCGGGGTGCCAGAACGTCGTCGCCGTCATGTGCTGGATTGTGCGGGCCTTACCGTCGGCCAGTTTGACTTTGATCTTCGTCTTTCTCTTGCAGATGCAAGCCAGCATCCCGCAAACCGAGCACGGCTCCTTCGGGCATTCACACGGTTGCTTCCCGCAAACCGAACAAGTTTGCGGCGGCTTCTTTTCGCAAATGCACGGCCGCACGCCACACTTCGAACACGGCTCCTCCTCAATCGGTTCGCCATCCCATTCCGGGTCGTTAAAGTGGTGATGGGCCTTCACGAAGTCGTAGATCGTGAAATAATCCTTGCCGTCGTAGAGTCGGGTGCCGCGGCCGATGATCTGCTTGAACTCGATCATTGAGTTGATCGGCCGCATCAGCACGATATTGCGGACATTGCGGGCATCGACGCCTGTGGACAGCTTTTGCGACGTGGTCAAGATCGTCGGAATCGTCTTCTCGTTGTCTTGAAAGTCCCGCAGATGCTGCTCGCCGAGAGCGCCGTCGTTGGCGGTGACGCGCTGGCAATAGTTCGGGTCCTTGCTCGCCTTGATCTGGTTGATGAGGTCACGGACGGCCAGGGCGTGGTCCTGGGTGGCGCAGAAAACGAGCGTCTTCTCGTTTTGGTTGATCTGCTCCATGAAGATTTCGACTCGCTTTCGCTCCCGTTCCCGGATCTCGATGATCTTGTTGAAGTCGGTTTCCGTGTAGCGCTTGCCCGTCTCCACGTCTCCCTCGATGAGCTTGTCGTCGGGCGTGTAGACGTATTCGTCGAGGGTCGTGGAAATCTGCTTGACGCGGAACGGCGTCAGAAACCCGTCGTTGATGCCATCCTTGAGCGAATAGATGAACACCGGTTCGCCGAAGTAGGCGTAGGTGTCGATGTTGTCCTTGCGTTTGGGCGTCGCCGTCAGACCGAGTTGCACGGCGGGGGCGAAGTAGTCGAGGATTTCTCGCCAGGTGCTTTCGTCGTTGGCCCCGCCGCGATGGCATTCGTCGATCACGATGAAGTCGAAGAAATCGGGCGGATACTCGCCGAAATAGGGCGAAGGCTTACCGTCCTTCGGCGGCCCGCTCATGAACGTCTGAAAGATGGTGAAGAACAAGCTGCCATTCTTGGGAACCTTGCCCTTCTTCTTGATGTCCGCCGGCTCGATCCGGATCATCGCGTCTTCAGGGAACGCGGAGAATGCGTTGTACGCCTGATTGGCGAGGATGTTGCGGTCGGCCAGGAACAAGATGCGCGGCCGGCGGTCCGGTTGCCGGCTCAGGCTCCAGCGGCTCTGAAAGAGCTTCCACGCGATCTGAAAGGCGATGAACGTCTTGCCCGTGCCGGTGGCGAGCGTGAGCAGAATGCGTTGCTTCTCGGCGGCAATGGCCTCCAGCACCCGCTCGATGGCGATGTCCTGGTAATAGCGGCCCTGGAAATACCCCCCCTTGTCCTCGAAGGGGACAGCGGCGAAGCGATCGCGCCAGGCGTTCGCCTCGGCGAAGGTCAGGTTCCAGAGTTCGTCCGGCGTCGGGTAGGTGGCGATCTCCCCCTCGGTCCCGGCCTTCATGTCGATGCCGTAGATGCCCTGGCCGTTGGTGGCGTAGGTGAAGCGGATCGCCAGCTTTCCGGCGTAGTTCTTCGCCTGGGCCACGCCTTCGGTCAACGCTTCGTCCCACGCCTTGGCCTCGACGACGCCGAGCTTTGTGTTGCGATAGATCAGCACATAATCGGCAGTGAGCGCCTTGCCGCGTTTGCCCTGGCCCTCGATACGGCCCTGGGTGATCGGGTACTCGCGGCGAATGCGACTCTCCGCGACGACGCCCCACCCGGCGGCGGCGAGCGCGGGATCGATGTGGTCGGCTCTGGTTTCGGCTTCGTTCATGATTTCGTCAAACCTCGCCGAGAAGTCTGATTGCTTCGGTTGCGTCCGCAAACTGCCCCGTTAACTCCGGCTTGTCTGCAAAATGATACGACACGAAACGCGCACCATCACGCTCCAAGCGGCTGAAGAAATAGCAGGCGTTCTTGGCAGACTGCGGCGATGGCCCAACCTGAATCAAGGGCAACAGTTTCAACGCGCTCCCCGAGTCTTTCTTCGAGATGTAAAGGCGTTCGACATCCAGCCACGTTGCCATTGGGCGAGTTTCCTTTAGAAACTCGTTGTTGCTGCCC
>JBAXFO010000779.1:0-2807 GCA_037139885.1 Planctomycetota bacterium | reverse complement strand
GCATAATACATCGGTATTCTCGATGGAACAATCGAAAACTTCGATTTGTTCTATTTCTCGGCGTCGGCTACTATTCCTTCAACGTTACGACGTCGAAAGGAATGGCGTCCTATCAAAGGAGAAGGAACGATGTTGATCTTTAGCCGAAAACCTGGGGAATCGTTCGTGCTCGACGGTGACTTGCGCGTCGTCGTCCTAAAAGTGCAAGGAAACCGCGTGACAGTTGGAATCGCGGCTCCGCCGGACGTTGAAGTCTGGCGAGCTGAACTCGAACCGACACGGCGACACGACACGGCTGATTCCGCGGAGTTGAAAAGGGAGTCCTTTCATGCTTGTTTCGATTTGCGGTCGGGATCTGGCCCCGCATTCTTACCTTCTGGAATACGCCGAACGACGGCTCCAGTTTGCCCTGGGCCGCTTCGGGGACCGCATTCAGCGGGTGATGATCTATCTGGAAGACACCAACGGCCCTCGCGGCGGCCTCGATAAACGTTGCCGAATGGTAACGCGGTTGCAGCAACCGGCTCGGGACGTGGTTGTTGAAGGCTTCGGCGCCGAACTTGAGTCCCTGATCGACCGCACTGCGGATCGGCTGGGGCAGACGGTCAGTAGAGCCATCGATCACCACCGGTACGCGAACGCGTCGACCGACTTGTAAGCCCATCGAAACTTTCATTCCTCGATCGAAAGGAGAGCAGCCATGTTTGCGGCCATTATCCAACGAAGTGATCGCGTCATCGCGCCAGACTGGAGGCGTCCGCCGCTCGCCGGCATCATGATTTCTGGTCCGTAGCGAGCCCGTTCGCGAACACGCCTGGAACTGTCCAATGGCATCTCGTCGCCCATTCTCAGTCGTACCGGGATGATCGAGTCATTTTCCAAGGAAACACCATGCATACCAATCTCTACGATCGCAATCGAACCCAAACGAATCGGACGCTCTCGCGGATGTCTCGGCAGCCGGGGCTGTTGCTTGTTGGCGAGCTCTCGCAGGGCTCGCGGCGACGATACAACGCAGACGGAATAACGCCTTGAAGGTCAATGGCCCGGGAGCAACACCCTGCACGACTCAGGACCCGCAGACGCTTGCGACGCAGCGGAGGGATAGATGAACGATTTATCAATGATTTTTCCGTTTCAAAAAGGGGGTTCGGTCATGTTCAAGCGATCTGGATTTACGCTTATTGAGCTTCTCGTCGTGATCGCGATTATCGCGATTTTGATGGGGCTGCTCGTGCCCGCCGTGCAAAAGATTCGCGAATCGGCCGCACGCGCCCAGACCAACAACAACCTTCGCCAATGCGCCCTCGCGGTGCACGCCTACCACGACGGTTTTCGCCGTATGCCCGACGCGTTCAGCGCCGGCAGGACGGGCGTGAGCGCCGCTGCCGTCGCCGGCACCGCACAGTCGATGTGGGTGCATATTCTGCCGTACGTCGAACAGGACAGCCTCTACAAAAACTTCTCGTCGACCGCATCTGTGCCGCCCTATCTGGCTCCGTCGGATCCATTCCTGCAAAGTTCGGGCGGCGCACTCTGCTTCGCGGGAAATATCCGCGTTTTCGGCAACTCCACCCTCACCAACAACAGCGCCGTTCCGCTTGGCGCCCAATCGGTGCCGACGAGCGGCGCGGTCTTGTCGAAAATGAACTTCGGCCGTTTCCTCGATGGGACGTCGAATACGCTCCTGCTGGCGACCCGCTATTCGAGCTGCAATACCAACAGCACGACCTTTACAGGTCATCCGGGAAGCGCCAGTGGCGGCTTCTTCGGCGCTGGCACTCATGCGGGCGCCGCGGTCGCGACGGCCACCGACACAGCCATGTTCCAACTCGCTCCCAAGCAGGCGGATTGCGTCAGCGCCAACAGCATCTTCGGCCACGCGTTCTCCGCCGGCGGCTTGAGCGCCGCCATGGCGGACGGTTCGGTTCGCAATGTCCGCCCGGACGCCGGCGGGAACAACAACGGCACAACCGCCGCAACGATGAACAATTTTCAGAAAGCTCTTGCGCCATCCGACAGCCGTTCCTTCGACAGCACCTGGGACGATATTTGATTCGAAAGCAAATCCCATCGACTGGAATTGCAGCACGTCGGGCGCGTCGTATTGAAGGGGAGATGACCTGATTGAACGACCCCAACTCGTTGAGGAAGATTCGCAGACGTTTTCGGGACGTTCAGGGCAATCGATTCATGCTCACGAATTATGGAAATCCAGAATCTCGCTGGAGGCTGGACGCCGAGTACCTGATCAGGGCTTGGCGGGAGATGCTCTCGATGCGTACCCTGCCTCGCGATATGATGGCCGGGGCGGTGATCGCACTTGTGTCGCTGCCGCTCAATTTGTCTTTCGCAGCCGCCGCTAACGTCGAACCAGAAGTGGGAATCATTGCGGGAATTGTCGGAGGTTTCTTGGCCGCGCTGTTTGGCGGCTCGAATTATTCGATCACGGGCCCGGCTGCTGTGATGGGAGTGTTCCTGATTCAAGTGCAGAAGGCGTACGGAACGGAAGGCGTTCTCTCGGCCTGTTTCGTCTGCGGCCTGATGCAGATCGCCACGGGATTGGCGGGTTGGGGGCGCTGGGTTCGTCGAATCCCGAAGCCCGTCGTGGTCGGGTTTACGAACGGTCTCGCGGTCCTCATTATTCTCACTCAGATCCCCAATGTTCTCGGTATGAATCGCTTTTTCTACGTTTACGCGTTCGAAGCCGTCTCGATCTGGCAACGGTGGGACAAGTTCATCGTCGTCGATGCAATCGTTGGCGCCGTCGCCATGATTGCGATTTTGGCGACGCCGCGTTCCAGCAA
>JBAXFO010000778.1:0-2814 GCA_037139885.1 Planctomycetota bacterium | reverse complement strand
GCCCTCACCCCCACCCGCACCCGGGCCGACATCCTCAACATGCCCGAAGGCTCCTTCCAAATTCACGTCGGCGGCGACAAAGTCTTCTCCGAGGGGACCTACAACGTCTCGATCTACGAAGTGAAACAGAAGAAGTAGACTGCCGCCGACCACACGTTCCGCTCCCTTTTCGCTGGCGTTCCGACCCCATCGTCCCTTAAATGAAAACTTCCGCGGCGTCGATGCGTTCCCTGGCGAGATCGGCATGTCGTTTCGACTCTTCATTTACTATTGCGCCCTCATGGGGGCCTGGACCGGCATCGTCGGTTGGGCGGTCGGGCGTTTGGCGGCCGACGCCATCGTCTCCGAAGATGATCTGATCCTGAACATCGGACTTCGCGGACTGTTTCTCGGCGCCATGGTCACGCTCGGGCTGAGCGTCGTCGATGCGCTCTGGAATGTCGGCTGGCGGAATGTGCGCGTCTTCGCCGCCCGCGTCATCACAGCGGTCGCGCTCGGCGCCCTGGGCGGGTTTCTCGGCGGCGGCCTGGCGCAATGGCTCATCGGACAGTTCGGCAATCAGTGGCCCATCGTCGGCTTCTTCGTGCTGGGTTGGACGCTGGCGGGGCTCATCATGGGGGCGTCGGTCGCGGCGTTCGAATGGATCCTCAGCCGCATCCGCCAGCGCAATCGGCGCGCCGCCACGGCGAAATTGCTCCGCTGCACCCTCGGCGGCGGACTCGGCGGCTTGATCGGCGCCCTGGCGTCGTACATGCTCCGCGAAGGCTGGATCGTCCTCTTCGAAAGCAAAGACCCGGCCCTGCTCTGGAGCCCAAACGCCCTGGGCCTCGTCACGTTCGGCCTCTTCGTCGGCTTGCTCGTGGGTCTGACGCAAGTCGCCCTCAAACCCGCCTGGATCCGCATCGAAGCCGGCTTCCGCCCAGGCCGCGAACTGATCCTCTCGAAAGACACCACCAAGATCGGCCGCTCCGAAACCGCCGACATCGGCCTCTTCGGCGACCCCCTCATCGACCCGACCCACGCCCAAATCCTGCACGAAGGCCCCACCTACTTCGTCGAAGACGCCAGCCCCGCCGCCAGCACCTTCGTCAACGACCGCAAAATCCGCGGCCGCACCCCGCTGGCGTCAGGCGACCTGATCCGCATCGGCAAGAGCGTCTTGCGATTTTCCTTGCGATAAACCGTCACGCAACCCCCAGTTCCGAAATGAAGGACGCCGAATTCGACGGATGGGGTTGCGGTCGAAGGTTCATCCACATTTCTCTTCGAAAATCGACCCAGGCGAGGGTGAATGACGCCGAAAAGAGCTGCGTCCCCTTTGAATTTTCCCGAAAAAGTCTCGCAACTTAAGAAAATTCGGAGCAACCTCGCTACAAAATTTGGGGAAGCGATCACCAAGATTCACGGTCATCATATTGTCCAGAAAACGATCCCTAAGAAGTACTTTGAAAAGGTGATTGATGGAAAACTAATTAAAGATCATTTGAGCCCCGGAGCTAATTGGCGAGCCTCAGACAAGGCGGCATGGTACATTGGTAAGTCGCACGACCTTCTCGAAGAAGCTGGCATCAGCGTCTTCGGCAATCTGGCCGACCTTGAAACGCAGATCGCCGCCAACCTGGCAGCTGGAATCAAAGGCGGGGCTGCGATTCCGCCGAATTTGTGTTTTGCGATCAATGGACGCGGATCGATTGGAGGCAAGCTGCAAACTTATGGAACACATGCGTGGCAGTCGAACCAGGCCGTCTATGAACGACTGTTACAGTTCAAAGGTGACGGCGCTCGCATGAGCGAGGAATTGCGCCGTATCGGTCGAAGGTTCGAACAGGGATTGCAAATTATTTAGGTGATTTATGAAAGATGAAATTGAAGAAGCAATTGGGAAGGCAGTTCGCTATGGAACATTGGATGAAATACGAGAGAACTTTAGGCTGCATCCCGAGTATGTGAAACGACTCTACCGCGGCGCTCGAAATTGGATTACCGAAGCGGTTTTCGCAAAAAAGCCGGACGCTATTCGGCTACTTGTTGAACTTGGCTGCGAAATTGACAGGGCGGCCATCGATGTGGAAACTCCGCTTTGGGACGCATTGGGCGAGGATAATGTTGACGCCGTTCAGGCGCTTCTAGAATGCGGCGCCAATCCGAACGGGAAACGATGTGTCATAGCCGCAGTTTCCGGTGTCAGCGAGAATTCTCTCGATATGCTGAAGCTTCTCGAGAAACATGGCGCCGACTTAAATCGAGTTGAAATGAATGAGATTACGGGTGAACCCATGAACGCACTGAGCGAGGCGATTGCCTGGGATAAGGCGGACGTGGTGGCCTACCTTCGGTCCAAAGGAGTTCAATTGCCTAATACCTCTGCAATTTGACTTTCTTGGATCATCTGTCTACATTCGGTTGTAGGAAGTCAAGAATGCAGAGGTAATAAATTCAGAAGAACCTGAAATACAGCAACTTTGATTGAAGGGGCTAGATAGTGCCTGGTAATTTCAAGGACATGACCGCAAATTTGAATGAGTCCGACTCATTGGCGGAGGATGTCATTGCTTATTTTGCGAGCCATTACGGACCTGTAGAACCGGTCGCGCAGATTGAAATTGTGCCGACAGCTTGGCCGCCAATTGATATCCACATTATCACTTCCACGAAAGATCGCGACTGTATTACGCTTTTCACAACTGGCATGTCCGACGAACCAATGAGTGCCCCCCGAAGGAGAAGATGAGTTTCAGTACGCGGAAATCTTTATTCAATTGCCAAAGAACTGGAAATACAAAGAGCTGGGTGATCTGCATTGGTACTGGCCGA
>JBAXFO010000777.1:0-2823 GCA_037139885.1 Planctomycetota bacterium | reverse complement strand
GATCTCGCTTCGCTCCAGGGCGCGGCCGCGGCGATCGAGCGCGACCTCGGACCGCCGCAGCACCTTGTCTTTGCCGTGGGGGTCAATTCCGGAACGTTTGGCTTTCCGTTTTGGGACGTGCCGCCCGCGGTGTGGCCGAAGGTCTTGGAGGTGAATGTCGTCTCGGCCGTGAACGCGCTGCATGCCTTCGTGCCGGCGCTGATCGCGGCGCGCGACGGCACGATCCTGCTTCTGGCGTCGGTCGCTGGGCAGATCGGCTCGCAGACCGATCCGCCTTATAGCGCGTCGAAAGCGGCCCTCATCAATTTCGCTCAGTGCGCCGCCAAAGACTTGGCGCCCTACAACGTGCGCGTCAATACGCTGTGCCCCGGCATGGTGAAAACCGAACTCAACCGCGCGGTCTGGCAGTCGTGGGCCAATAAGCAAACCGCGGCCGACCGCCTCGGCTTCGAAGACTGGGCCGCCGACAAGATTCAGAAGAACGTTCCGCTCGGCCGCTGGCAAGAAGCGGAGGACATGGCCGCGATGGCGGTTTTCCTCGCCTCGCCGCGCGCCCGTAACATTTGCGGGCAGACTCTGAACGTCGACGGCGGGTTCGTCATGCGCGGGTGAACGAACTGTCTGCGAAATCGATCGCTCAAGGGCGGCGGGTCGATCCGTTTCAATCGGCGTGTCGCGCGTGATGAGATGCGGCTCGCCATTGCGATCGACGTAAAACTTGTTCGTCGCCGCCGGCTTCCCGTCCGCCGCGAGAATTTCGCGCGCCAGCTGATCAAACGGCTTTCCGGACGCGAACGATGTGAGCAAAAAATCCTCCCAATCCGCGAGGGGGCTCTCCTTCACTTTGCGGCGCTCTTCCAACATCACGTGAAACGCCTCTTGCATGTGCCGCATGGGCGGGGTCGATTTCGGAGGGAAGGAATCGCGGGCGGTGTTTGGATGTTGCCACGCCAACCGAGCGGCGTCAAGCCTCGTTCCACGGCATCTCTTAACGGCCATCGCCATCGTCACCCAGGGATCGCCGGCGTTTCCCGGCGTCGAAATCTGCGGAAAGCTGAATTCACCAGTCTTGAACCTTCCGATTTCCATGAGACAATCAAGGGTTGGGAACGGGGAGGCGATCGGTGGATCGCACCGCTGTCCACCGTCCGTTACCGACCGAAACAAACGGTGAACCGCCTCCGCGAACCGTTTCGCGCCCGCTCACAAAGGACCAGCCGCGAACGTCCACCGTCCGTTACCGACCGAAACAAACGGTGCACGGATGCGAAAAAAGGAAAGTTGCCCCGATCAAAAGCCATACGATGAACGAAGTTGTTCGGCCCGTCACTCCAATGGAGGTTCTCGTCATGGGTAAGGGAAATAACTCGCAAAGCAAAGAGAAGAAGAAACCCAAGAAGGACGCGAAGCCCGCGCCCGTCAAGTCGGTGTCGCCCCCCAAGAAGAAGTAGTCTGCCGCCGCGGCGACTGCGTGCGTTTCGCCCAACGATTCGCTTCGATTTCGGCTAACTCAGAATGCGGAGTTCGAAATGAAGACATGGCTCCTCGCCGTTGGGCTTTTCGTGGCGTTCGCGGCATCCGTCTCCGCCCAGGAGGCGAGTTGGCCGCCCGAGAAAGCGAAGGACTCGGAGTTCACCGGCCGCAAGCTGGAAACCTTCCAGCACGGCGTCCGGAAGGAATGGGGCTATGCCGCGCCGCAACGCGACACATTCCTGGTGCTCCATCCGAAGCAGCCACGCTCGAACGCACCGCTTTATGTCGTTCTGCACTCCGCCGGGCACGACGTTCACTCGTGCCTGGCGTGCACGGCCAGGGTCGGCAATCACGACATCTATCATGCTCCGCACGATTTCGTCGCCCTGTATCTCGACTGCAAGGCGAACAAGGGCGACTGGTGGTGGGGCATTAACAAGTACCCCGGCCCCGATGTCAGCCCCACCGACAAACGCGTGCTCGACACCGTCCGCTGGGTGATCGAGAAATACGGCATCGACCCCAACCGCGTCTACCTCTCCGGCAATTCCATGGGCGGCAGCGGCACGTTGGGCATCGGCATGCGCCATGGCGATGTCTTCGCCGCCATCAAGGCCAATGTCCCCGCGGAAGTGAAACACGTTTCGAGCCGCATGTCCTTCCCGCCGAACACAGCCCCCGCCAACGTCCCCTTTCCCGATCCGCCGATCGTCGTCGACTATTCCGCCCAGAACGACAGCTGGTCCCGCGGCCACGACACGTTCGCGAAAGCGATGAACGACCGAAAATATGCCCTCATCATGTATTGGGGTCCCTTCGGCCATGCGAACAATCACGAGAACATCATGAAGGTCAACGACCTCATTGCGTCGTTCGACTGGTTGAGCGTCAAGAAAAACGAGGCGTACCCCGTCTTCACCGACGCTACGTGCAACGACCCGCTCCCCTGGCCGAACGATGTCAAGGACAAGAAGTCGGGCCAAATCAACGCGTTCTTTCGCTGGAACACGTTGCGCGATACGCCCGACACGCTCGAGACGACTCTCTCTCTCATCAAGCCCTCGGAACTGAAAACGACGTTCGCCATTCCCGCGGAAGCGACCGCGGATGTCAGCCTCCGCCGCCTGCAAAAACTGCGGATCGCCCCGGGGGAATCCGTCCGCTGGACGTTCGGCGCCGCGCAAGGCGAAACCCGCGCGGACGCGACCGGTCTTGTCACGATCCCCGGCCTCAAGATCACCGCCGAACCGCAAACGCTAAGCCTCAAGAAATCTCAATAACTCCCTGGTGCGTCGTCCCTGGAAGCCCGACGCGTCAGCGAGGGATGCCGTCAACCCTCGCTCACGCGTC
>JBAXFO010000776.1:0-2826 GCA_037139885.1 Planctomycetota bacterium | reverse complement strand
AGATTGATGCGCTGGAACGCGAGGCCGGTGTTGACGACGTTGTCGTTCTCGTCATCCCCATCGACGACGCGAACGCCCGTCGACTTCATGATGCTGAGAATGCCGTCTTCGTTGGCGAGGTTGCTTTTGCCGGCGGCGTCGAGCGCTTGATGCAGGATGGCCGCGGCCCCGGCAATGACGGGCGACGCCATCGACGTGCCCGCCATGGACTGATATTTGCCGCCCAGATAGGTGCTGGTGATCATCGCCCCTGGGGCGAGAATGCTCAAATTCGAGCTGCGCTGCGAGAAGCTGGCGACGCGGTCGGCGGCCGTGCTGTTGTCGCGGGCTCCGCTCGCCCAGGCGACGGCGCCGAAGTTCGAATCCCACACCGCCCCTACCGACACAACATTCGGACTCACGCCCGGATACGCCAGGCCCGCCTGGCTCTGGTAGGAATAATAACTATTCCCCGCCGCCACCGCGATGAACACGCCCGCGTTCTTCAACGCGGCAAACTCATCGTCGAGAAACGCGTAGGGATTGACATTGTAGTTGCCCGAACCGAGCGACAGGTTGATCGAGACGATGTTGTACTTCGTCCGATTGGCGATCACCCATTTCAGGGCGTCTTCGACGGCTCCGAACGAACCCGAGCCGTCGGCGCCCAAGACTTTAAGGCCAATGAGATTCGCTTCGGGGGCGACGCCCGCATAGGACGTGCTCGACGAGCCGATGATGCCGGCGACGTGCGTGCCGTGGCCGTTATCGTCCATGGGGTCGGCGTCGTTGTTGACGAAATCCCAGCCGGCGACGACGCGTTTGCCCCAGCCGCCGCCGAGATCGGGGTGAGTGTAGTCGATGCCGGTATCGATGACGGCCACGCTGTAGCCGGCGCCGTGATAGCTGGAGGCGTAAACTTGATCGAGCCCGATGAGCGAACCGAACGACTGGTTGGCGTAGTTGGTCCCCGCGGCCTGAACGGTCGGCCCGGAGATGGATGCGACGACAGCGTCATCGACATGGAAGGTTTCGTTTCGCCAATCGTCTTGCGACAGGGCGGAAACGGAGGGAGCGAGTCGATCTTCCAGCGTATCGAAGGAGATGCGGGCTCGCGGGACCAGGGGCGTACGGGCCGACGAGCGCGGGGGAGCGCCAGTCGGTCGGCTGACGGCGCGGTCGCGCCGGAGCCATGACCATAGACGGGACATGGATGGATTCCTTCGGCAACCTGGCAACCTCGATCGCCTGGCCGGGAACCGGCGGGCGAGGCCCATGGCTTTGCGTCCCCACGTCGCCGTGGGTTTGCTATTGTCGGGAATCAGCGAAATGTGCCGATTCTCACGAAAACATAGCCTATGCCGAGTGCGCGTGCAAATCCGCTTACGCAATCTGGGCCGGGCGTATGGCCAAAATGGCTCGCAAACCACGTCCACGTGCTGTTGCAAACTGGCCGAAGGAAGTGCAAAGAAGGAGCAGCTTCATGCCGCAACCTCAACGGCCCCCGCAAGTTACTGGGCATCGCCAACGAGGCATCATGCCCACGTGAACATTGTACCGGTGTGCAATCATTCAGCAGCTGGAATTTTCGGAAAAATTCTCAAGTTGGGGAGGGGAGATGTCGAGAGGGTTGGCGAGAACAACTCAAGGAAAATGTCCCCGTACAATCTCCCGGTTTATGGGGATTTTGTCGCCGCGCATGACCGCCGAATCGAAGTCGGCCACCGGTACCGATGAAGGTTCGTCGCCGACGTGCCGATGATTTCGATGATCGACATTGGCCCGACGGCACCGGCAATCCTAGAGAACTCATTCATGTCCCCATTCCAGTTCATGCCGCGTGCAAGGCACGAAGAACTCGTTGTGCAGATTTCCGGACAGGAAACGCTCATTTACGATCAAAAGACCCACCAAGCCCATTGCCTCAATCCTGCGGCCGCGGGCGTTTGGAAGCTTTGCGATGGCCGAACCGCCGTCACGGATGTGGCGTCGATCGTCGGCCGCCAACTGGGCATCGCCGCCGATGCGGAGTTCGTCTTTTGCGCCATCGATCAGCTTCGCGCGGCCGACCTTTTGGTCGAAGCGACGCAATCGGCATCGGCATCGGCGGTTTCGCGGCGTCGAGTTCTGCAACGGCTCGGAACGACGGGCGTCGCGGCGGCGCTCGCGCCGCTCGTGACATCTCTGATGACTCGTTCCGCACACGCCGCTGCTTCACCCGCCGCGACAACAACGGCGAACCGGACAACCGCGCGTCCGACGACGGCGGGTCCGACGACAACGCGTTCGACGACGGCGGGTCCGACGACGACGTCGTTTCCGACGACAACGTTGTCTACGACAACAGTCGCTCCGACGACAACGTTGGCCCCCCCCATGTAAGCCGTCCACGCATCTTCGCAAGCGTGGACCCGACGTGCCGATGACTTCGATGATCGATTTCGACCTTTTGATACCGACACCATTCGAGAACACATTCATGCCCCCACTTCAGTTCATGCCGCGCGCGAGGCACGAAGAACTCGTCGTGCAGATTTCCGGACAGGAAACGCTCATCTACGATCAAAAGACCCATCAAGCCCATTGCCTCAATCCTGCGGCCGCGGGCGTTTGGAAATACTGCGATGGCCGAACCGCCGTCGCGGATGCGGCGTCGATCGTCGGCCGCGAGCTGGGCATCGCCGTCGATGCGGAGTTCGTCTTGTGCGCCATCGATCAGCTTCGCGTGGCCGACCTTTTGGTCGAAGCGACACGATCGGCATCAGCGGTTTCGCGGCGTCACGTTCTGCAGCGCTTGGGAACGACGGGCGTCGCGGCGGCTCTTGCTCCTCTCGTGACATCTCTCAT
>JBAXFO010000775.1:0-2829 GCA_037139885.1 Planctomycetota bacterium | reverse complement strand
TGCGGGCGAAGACGCTGCCGGGCATCGTTTCGAGGAAGTGGTCGTAGACGCCGTCGAGGGGTAGGCCGAGTTCGGACCAACCGACGAGGTAGTTCCAGAGTTTGTCTTCGTTGGTAAGATGATAGGGAACGCCGTTGGGGCGGCCGAAGCGATGCATCCAGCCGAGCCAGGGTAAGCAATAACACGCGCGGCCTGCCTGGCGGAATTTTTCGTGGATGTAAAACTCTTCGCCTCCGAAGCCGCGAAAACGGGGGTTGAAGCCGAGCCAGGCGCTCTTGCGGCATGAGAACGCACCGAGCCCTTGCATCGGAATCTCGAACGGTTCGCCGCGTTCGCAGCGCGCGTCGTAGCCCCATCGGCCGAACATCTGCCCGCCCCATTCCGGTTGAAAATGGGTCGACCGCATGAAATCGTCGTGGACAAGAGGTCCCTGGTAAAGGTCGTTACTTGCGGGATGTTCGCGGTAGAACGCCTTCAATTTTTCGACGACTCCAGGGGCGAGCAGGATATGCGAATCGACGCACAGCACCGCGCTGCCCCGGGCTTCTTCGAAGATTTTTTGCCGAGGGGCGGCGGTCCCGCCTTTTTCGGTGTAACGAACGTAGCGGACATTGCTCTTGGGTCCACAGGCGGCCACCATGGCGGCGGTCGTATCGCAGCCGAAATTGTCGACGATTAAGATCTCGACATTGGACATTTCCTGATATAGACGCAGCGCTTGAGTGGTGAAATAGACGCCGTCGAAATCTTGGTAGACGGCCATTCCGATCGTGAGTTCCAGCATCGTGCCGTCTCCGGAAGTTTGTCGGAGCGACTTCGTGTCGCGCTCACCGATTTATCGGCCGAACGGCGTCGTAAACTTGATCGGCTGCCGCGAGAATCGCTCGCGCCGCCATATCGGCCTCGCCGCGAACGCTGCGCCAAATGAGGGCTCCTGCAAGAGCGCGTTGCAGGACGGGCAGGATCTTCTCAGGATGATGGCGTGCGGCGAAGGAATTGCCGAGAAAATCGAGAGCGGCTTGCCCAGGGGAAAGCGGGCGAGGCTGCCAGACTTTGCCCTCGCGATAGCGACTGATGCAGGCCACGCCCAAAGGCAGAGGTTCGAGGACGGTCACGGGGTTGTGAATGGGAGCATGGAAACGAGCGGCCGCGGGCAAGCGCAGATGGATCGGACGAGGGAAGGGATGGATCAGGCCGGCGGCGTCGAATAAGGCGTATTCGTCGGAGTAGTACGTCGCGCCGGCTTCGCAGAGTGCGGCCGTGAGACTGCTCTTGCCTGTGAAACTTCGGCCGGGAATCGCGATGGCTCGACCGCGCCAGCCGACGACGCCCGCATGAACGACGATGTACTGGCGATTGCGTACGGCCGCGGCGATCTCCATGTCCCGACCGAGCACGATCAGCGCGTTGCCCAGGGTTTGGCGGCGTACGATCGGGCGCTTTCCCCGAAACAGCGAAGCCGAATCATCGCCGTGAATCCACAGGGAGTAGACGAGCGAACCGGATGGGCGGGTGCGTTCGTCGGCGGCGACCGTCCAGCCATAGGGAAGCTGCCGCGCCGCCTCGCGAATCGCGGCCCGGCGGTTGCTGCGAATTCCGACTTCGAACCCGAATTGACGCAACCGCAATTCGCCGCGCCAGCGCCGAACCGCGGGCGAGGCGACTGCTTGCGGGGCCGGTTCCATTCTAAACTCCCGAGGAGATTCGCGCCGTCGGCCAAACGGCTTCGGACGCTTCAGGTTGGTGGACGTTGAAGGCGTTGGCGTCGTTTCGCACGGGCGACTTGCGACGATGACCTAGATAAAAAAATGTGCGACGAACGACGGCTCGCATTTGCAAGCACCATCCGGGCCAGGACGTTTCCGGCAGGGCGTGCGAGGCGATGGCGGCTTCCAGTCGATTCGGCCAGCGCTCGGCGATGCCGCGCAGGCAGGCGTCAACGCGCCAGGCGGTTTTCGACCAATCGGTCTGCGGTCGCGAATGACTGTCGCCGATGTGTCCGCGGCTCCACTGTTGCAGGACGGTTCGCTTCAGCCAAGTTGGGCATGAGGCAGTTCGCTGCGTCGGAATTTTTGCCTGAAAGAGATCGCAGGCAAGACTGACGATGGCCGCAACCCAGACGGCGTTTCGTCCGGTCAAAACTTCGTCCCAGTCGATTGCGCCTCGTTCGACGATGGCGGCGACATCGCAAAGCCACAGGGGACGCCAGCCGCCGTGCCGGGCGAAATGCAAGCAAGCCTGGCGAAGCTGGTCGCCCGGACTGAGCGCCGTCACCGTTTGCCGGCCGACAGCGAACTTCCGGCTGCGTGCGAGGAGTACATGGGTTGGGCGATCGTCGAGATCCGGAGGGGCGCTATGGAGGTCGACCGTTCCAAAGCGACCGTTGGCGGCGTTTAAGATCGCGGCCGCGTCCTGATGTTGGGAAGCGGGCACAGCGAGGTCGAAATCTCCATAAGGACGACAGCCCGCTTCGGCATAAAACTGCGCGGTCGCCCAGCCCTTGCAGAGGAGGGAATGGATGCCGGCATTGGCGAACGTCTCCATGAGACGCTCGAGCCGGTGGGCGTGAACCGCGGATTCCAGAGCGTGGACGCGATAGGCGTTCGCCAGTTCGGGCAGATCATTTCCCGCCGCCCTAGCCGTACGCCACGCCAAGGCTCCCGAACCCGTTCGCAGCAGAAACGGGACGATCGCCTCAAATTGCTCGAACGTCAAGGGCGAAGGGAAAGCCGACTCGCGCCACGACCCGGCGAGAGCCTTGGCAACCCACTCCCCGCGAGTCTGCGCCATCGCGGTCTCCGTGCGCGTCGTCTCGATTCGAGATAGGGC
>JBAXFO010000774.1:0-2830 GCA_037139885.1 Planctomycetota bacterium | reverse complement strand
ATCTTCGCCGGGGCGTCGACAGTGTCCTTCGGCGGCGTCGGCAGCTGGAATTCGTAGGCCGACTCTTCCTCGCCGTTCTTTTTTTCGCCGGCAGCGGTCGAGAGCATGGCTCCTGCGACGCCGCGGGGGGCCGCCGCGGCGGTTGGCCGGGGGCGTTCGTCGAGCGTCGCCGCGGGCACCATCGACGTGGGCGTTCGCCCGGCCGATTGACAGCCCGCCAACGCCAACGCCAAACACAACAATGCGAAACGCGTCGCCATGAGGGAATCCATTCCACCATCGTGCGCAGCCAACGCCGACCGACCTTGGACGGCGACTCAAGCGACCGGAACATACCCAAGACCGTCCTTCCAGAAAAGGCCAAGTCAACGTGATCCATCCCGCCTTACGCAGTCACCACAAATCCCTCATTCAATCCTCCAGGGACAGCAGAATCTTCCCCGTGCGGCCCGGCTTGTCGGCATGTTGCGCGGCTTCATGGATCTGTTCGAGCTTATAGGTGGCTTCGACGCTCGACGTCAGCGTCCCGGCGAGAAGTTGGTTGGTGATCTGGCGGAAGAGGCCGAGCATGGTGATGGGGTGTTGTTGTTTCACCCAGTCGGAAAGCCAAAAACCATCGATGTGTTTCGACCCGGTCATGAGGTCGCGAGAATTGAGCGCGATCGGTTCTTCGGAGAGCGTACCGAACAGCAGCAGTCGGCCATCGGGCCCGAGCGACTTGACGGCTTCCAGCCCCATGGCTCCGCCGACGCAATCGACGGCATGCGAGACTTTCTTTCCCTCGGTGATGGCGGCGATGCGTTCTTGAACGTTTTCCGTCGAGGTGACGACGACGGCGTCGGCCCCTAATTTCTTCAACTCGTCCACGCCATCGGCCCGGCGAATGAGATTGAGCGTGCGAAAACCTTGAGCTTGGCCCAGGCGGATGATCATGCGGCCCAGAGCGCTGCCGGCCGCGGTCTGCAACAACCAGCCGCCGCGGGGGACTTGCAAGACCTTGTTCACCATGACAAGCGCCGTCGCGGGATTGACGAAGAACGCGGCCGCCTGGTCGTCGGGCAAATTGTCGGGGATGGGAACGACATGGCGCGCCGAGAGAACGACCTGTTGAGCCCACGAGCCTCCTTCGCCATGGAGCACGGCAACGCGTCGACCGGGCTTGATGCCGCGCAGTTTGGCGAGAAAGCCCGGGCCGACGGCTTCGATCACGCCCATGCCTTCGAAGCCCGGCGTGGCGGGGAGTTTGGGGAGTCGTCCGTAACGGCCGCGGATGACCATCATATCGGAGGGGTTGACCGGCGCCCGTTTCATGCGCACGCGGACCTGCCCGGAAGCCGGCTCGGGCGTCGGCAGCTCGCGCACTTTGAGGACGTCGCTGGGAGATCCGAATTGGTCGAAGACAATGGCTTTCATCGCAGCCCCGGTTGAAAAGGGGAAGGGTCCGTGGAAAGGGTAAGACTACGAAATCCGCGGCTGTTGGATGACGATCGAGGCGCGACGGGCGAATGCTGTAAGATGACGACATGCCCCGCATTGTCTCCTTACTGGCCAGCGCCACCGAGATCGTTTGCGCCCTGGGCCGACGGCGCGATCTCGTCGGCCGTTCGCACGAATGCGATTTCCCCGCGTCGATTGCGTCGCTGCCCATCTGCACTCGGCCGCGTTTTCCCGTCGAAGGCACGAGCGCCGAGATCGACGCCTGCGTCAAGTCGCTCCTGGCCGCGGGCGAGCCGATCTACGAAGTCGACGCCCGGCTTATGCTCGAACTGCGTCCGGATGTGATTTTGACGCAATCGCATTGCGTCGTTTGTGCGGTGAGCGACGAGGATGTCGCCCGGGCGCTCATCCCGGGTTTGGAACCCAAACCACGCGTCGTTTCCCTGGCGCCCAATACGCTCGACGATCTGTGGATCAGCATCGCGACCGTGGCCGAGGCCATCGACGCCGTCGAAAAGGGCGCGGCGACCATCGCGGAGTTGCGTCATCGCATGGCGGCTCTGGCGGATGAAGCCCATGGCCTACCGTCGCGGCCCAGCGTCGCCTGCCTCGAATGGCTCGACCCGCTCATGGCGGCGGGCAACTGGGCGCCGGAACTTGTGGAATTGGCCGGCGGCGTCAACCTCTTCGGCGTCGCGGGCAAACATTCGCCCTGGTTATCTTGGGACGACCTGATCGCGGCCGACCCCGACATCCTCATCGCCTTGCCCTGCGGATTCGATATCGCCCGCACGCGTTTGGAGATGGCTGCGCTCCTGCGTGAACCTCGCTACGCTTCCCTGCGGGCGGTTCGAAACGGCAAGGTGTTCATGGCCGACGGCAATCAATTCTTCAATCGCCCGGGCCCGCGCCTCGTCGAGTCGCAAGAGATTCTCGCCGAGATCCTGCACCCCGAACGCTTCGACTTCGGCCATCACGGCCTCGGCTGGCAGCGGTATCCCTCATGACCTTCCGCGACGCTCTGCGCTCGAAGCGGTTGTTGCTCATGGACGGCGCCATGGGAACGGAGTTAATCCGCCGCGGCTATGTCGGCCCCACCTGGCGGGCGAATCTCGACGCCCCGGAACTTGTGGCCGCCATTCACGCGGAGTACGCCGCCGCCGGCGCGGAAGTGTCGCTGACCAACACCTTCCTGTTGCCCGAAGCTCCCGACAAGGCGGCGACCGTTGGCCCCGCCGCCGTTTGTCTCGCCCGTGCGGCCAACCCAACCGGCTACGTGCTCGGCTCCATCACGCCCCTCGATTTCGTTGGTCTCAACGCCCTGGCGACATGCATCCAGGCCTTGGCGGGCGTCGACGGTATCTTGCTCGAAACGTGTGCGGGTCCCGTCGCC